>JAQUQR010000005.1 GCA_028715985.1 Methanocellales archaeon | reverse complement strand
CGGGGACTACTGGACGAATACGACGATTATAGCTGACAGAGGGGCTACCAGTGGGTGGGTTAACCTCACCATCACTGCCTATGACAACGTCTCCAATGTCAACAACACCGTGAACATGACCGTTGGAGTTGATAATATACCTCCTGCCAACGGTGTAAATCCGACAAGGCTGACAGGCAGCAAAACATGGATTAAATGGACATGGACTAATCCGCCTATCGGGGCCCAGCCAAATGATTTCAATCACACGATGATTTACATTAATGGAAACTGGGCAGCAAACGTATCCAATACCACAAATTACTACAACGCCACCGGATTGAACCCTGGAAGCACATATGAAATAAGCATCCGCACTGTTGACATCGTTGGAAACATAAACACCTCCTGGTCCAACAATACTGCAGTTACGATTGCAGAACAGCCCCTAGGGGGCATTGCAGTCATTATAATTCCGAAGATAAACGAGACCACCGCTGGAAATTCCACCAACTTCACCCTAAGGGTGAGAAGTACGCAATCCTTCCAGGAAGCCATTGAGCTGAGTATAACGCTTTCTGGTATCCCTGATGGGGAACGTGCAAACCTTTCTTGGTTTAACTGGACGAGCGATTCGTTCTTACTCCCAGCCAACGGGTATACGGACAGGATGGTTCGTGTTGACATACCTGATGGTACCAGCACGGGCTACAAGGTATTCTGTGCGATTGCCCGTGCATCGCTCGGCACTTCTAAGGATTATGGTGCAGTTAATGTGACAGGATGATGCGAGCGATTTGTATTGCCTAAACATTTATAAGATAACATATAATTAAGTGGTGGAGTTCAGATGAGTAGACTTGTAACTGCATGTTTTTGTATGGCAATCCTAATCAGTTTACCATTTTTTATTCCCGTGAATGTAAGCGGCCAAATCCATAAAATGTCTCCTGGCATTTCGTTATCTGCTTATGTCATAGACGCTGAAGCAGGTGAACATGATAACGAAGTCGAATATACCATCCGTGCCATGTCTGAATCAACCGTAACCGAGAACGTGAAGCTCAGCATAAACGAAAGCTCTCCCGATTATAGCATCATCAGGGATTATTCTTTTTCTGAAAGTAATTTCGATTTATCTCCGGGTTCTACAAAAAATGTAACGCTCTCGCTTACGATAGAATATGGGACTGATGCTGGAAACAAAACTATAACCGTGGACAGCAACGCTTCTTTTACAATCGGCTCAACTACATATTATGATCTCTCCTACACTTCGTTCTATGTTGAGGTGATCTCACCCGTTACCCCCTATTCTGCACCGGTGGCATTGCCTGAGCTCAATATGATGGGCTTGATGATCCTGATAGGGATATTGAGTGTCGTGCTTGCAACAGTCATGGTAAAAAGAGAGTAAAAAGTCACGAGAAATGGTGGCATTAAGAAGAGAAATATCCATCTCATTAATTTCAACATTCCTTTAAAAGTTTCTTCTGCATATGTATTTGCTCTCTTTTTAAAAGTCTGTCTGTAATATGAAATCACCAATATTTGCAGCACATCATCCATACAATCAAATCTGGACAGTCAAATATTAAAATAAAACAGTTGCCACTAACAAAATTTCAAAATAGGGGCATAAAACTAAGGACAGGCTAACAATCGATTTTTACCCCTACTTATATACATTTTACTACCTCCAAAAACTACGGATACATTCGGAATAATCCTAGCTATGGGATAATTATAGCTATAATTGATAGAGAAATACCAAATTCCCGACAAGTTGCAGGAACCCTAAATAATATAGGGGAGATATCAATTCACTCGATTAAAACAGCATTTACGATTCCATCTTGTCCTGGGCGGTTGTTGATCTTTGCCTTGCCTAATTTGGTCCTGATTACCGCACCCTTCATAAGTATATTTCGCCTAACATAGTGCTGATTTGCTGGATTTGCATCTACTGTTTGGATTTCAACCACTTGTGTCTTGCCGGTCTTTGGATCTGTGACATTGGCAACGTCGCCCCGATGTAAACTTATCTTTTCGCCACCACCCATTACACGTAATTTCAATCTCTTGATTGGACCGATATGTGCCTCTACGCTATCACGTCCCATTTCATGCTTCCTTTTGCTTCTTGTCGATCTCAGTCGACCGCCAGTTGCCTTACGTCTGGATTTACCTTGCCATTTCATGCTATCCCTTATTTGAACACAAGTATTTTAATGCATCTGCTATAAGCATAAAAAAGGGGACTTAAATGGAAAAGAAATTTAAAAACACGACTATCAAGCTGGACAAGGGAGACATAACGGAAATGAGTGTAGACGCAATAGTAAACGCTGCTAATACAAAACTACAGCATGGTGGAGGGGTTGCTAGAGCAATAGTGAAGAAAGGAGGACACATAATACAGGATGAGAGCAACAAAATCGGTGAAATAGAGGTAGGTCAAGCCATCATCACGACTGCAGGCAAGCTGAAAGCAAAGTACGTCATTCATGCCGTCGGACCCCAAATGGGTGAGGGGGAGGAAGATGAAAAACTAAAGAATGCAACATTAAACAGCCTTAGGCTGGCAGATGAATATAATGTAAAAAGTATCGCGTTCCCTGCCATAAGCACGGGAGCGTTTGGCTACCCCAAGGATAAGTGCGCAAAGATTATGATTCAAACTGCAATCGATTATTCCAATATTGACACTGGGATTAAAACCATCATTTTCACCCTCATCGATGATCGCACTTATAATATATTCCAGAAAGAGTTGGGTAGCTACTGAGCACCAGGTATTTTATTTCAAGATCCTAATTGAGTGTGATATCATGACCGATATGATGCAAACGGTTGCCATGCCCTTCAGGAAGAGGGGGAAAAACGCCCTCACAACCTCTGAGTTCATATTTGCGCTTTCCCTTGATCTGGGTTGGTTCTCGCCAGAACAGGCAAAAGAAGTTCTCAACAAAGCAAAGAAAGATGGGTTAGTATCCACAGAAGATGATGAGATAAGCCCTACCTTTGACTTTAAAACAATCGAGATTCCGCTGGGCTTCAGACCTGACCTAAAGAGAGAACAGTCCGTCTTTGAGCGCGCCATAGAGAGGATTATGGTTACAGGGTTAAGTAGAAAAGAAGCCATAGCTCTGGTAAACAAAAAACAAGAAAGCCTGGCTAATATGGTTGGAATAGAGATTTCTGCATTATTAGTAGCGAAGGAAAGAGACATTGAAATTGAAGATTTGATAGATGAAATATATCAATCCTTGATTGATCAAAAGGGTAAATGAGATATCGTTATTTATTGATCGGATCAAAATCTTTAAGAAAACGTTGTACCCTTTCCTCAGGATTTGAAAATTCTAATAATGGCTCTAACTTCTTCATCCAATCGTTTGTGTCAAAATCATAATGAAAAATGTCTATTCGTTTTAAGCCATGTTTCTCATAATAATTGATCTTTCTCTCTGTTTTCTCATCGTAGGAACCTATTCCTATTAAACCCCACACTTCGATATACCAGTCTTCCACCTTAAAATCACATTTATATTTCCTATCCCCAGGCAGTTCTTCATTATAATCATGTGCAACCCCATTGAAGTACAACCAATCATCCACCCTTCTCTCATACCCACTTCTAACTTCATGTCCATCTGCGCACTGTAACCATTCTTTATAACCATATAGGACTTCTCTTCTTGATATTTCAGCTCGATCTAACCAACGGAGTATGGCATTATGACTAACACCTATAATCTCAGCTATCTCAGTGGAAGATTTCTTCTCGTCAACATACCATTTGCGTAACTGTTCATCTGAGGGTTTTTCAACTTCTTTACCATAATAAGCGAATACCTGCTCTCTATCGTCTCTTCTCTGTACCCCAGCACCCTCTAACCAATGTGAGACAGTTGACCTACTGACGCCGATAATTTCTGCAATTTCATATGTTGATTCTCTCTCATCGATGTACCACCTACGTAATAATTCATCTGCTGGTTTTTGGATTTCTTTACCATACTGCACAAATTTAGCCTCGCTTTGATCCCTTATTGGTATGTTGGCTTCTTTCAACCAATTCGAAACAGTCCCAAAACTCACTCCTACAATTTCAGCTACCTCCATAGTTGATTTTTTATCAGCAACATACCACTTACGTAGTTGATCTGTTGAGGGTTTTTCAAAATCATAACCATGCATCTCATAATAATCATGTCTTATCGGTATGCCAGCTTCTTTTAACCAATTCAAGGCAGTAGCCCAATTAACACCCAAATCTTTGCCTATTTCATATGTAGATTTACCTTCATCGATGTACCATCTACGTAACTGGTCATTTGAAGGTTTTATGATCTCTTTACCCACGGATAAAAACCTAGCATCTCTTTGGTCTCTTCTTTTTATTCCCGCTTCTTTTAACCAGTCTACAATTGTGCTACCATTAACACCTAGGATTTTTCCAATCTCAGGCGTAGACTTCTTCTCGTCAACATACCATTTGCGTAACTGCTCATCCGAGGGCTTTTCAACTTCTTTGTCAAAATGTGCAAACCTTGCCTCACTTAGACCTCTTCTTTTTATTCCGGCTTCTTTTAACCAATTTCGGATAGTGCTTGAACCCACACCTAAAATCGCACCCATCTTTATAGCGGATTTTTTATTATCAATATATTCTCGCCTAAGAAAGACCTCTATCGGCTCTCCAATCTTTCTCTCGATTTCAAGCATCTTCTTAGTCTTTTTGATTCGTTTTCCTTCTAACATCCTCTTTTAGCTAAATCCAAATCACTTATTTGCCTTTTGTCTACTCATTTCATTGTGTAGGTCAAAATCATCTAAAATGTTTGATGCACATGCTTTTTGCGCCTTTTGGAGGAGCAAGAACTTATTCCTTTGCACCGGCCAACACCAAATGGGCTATCAGTGCCTCCAGTTGTATGCGCTCGTGAGCGCCTTCCGTTAGGCGGAAGTCGATCTCTCCTATCTTGTCGAGCAACTGAACCCTCAACTTCTCTGAGATGCCGCCGAAGTCCATTATGGACCTATGGATCTGGCTGATTACATCCTCCCCGGATAAACCCTGCTCTATGAGCAATAAATCCAGTTTGTCCCTTGCCCCCATGAAATCACCTTTCATAGCAAGTTCGACCAACTCGTTTATCTCTATTGGGCGGGCCATAGCAGCTATCTTGTATATCGCTTCAGCGTCTATTTGATTGCTAAGGACTGCTGCTGATTGCAATGTATTTATGGCCCTGCGCATGTCCCCCATGGCCACATATTCGATTGCACCCAGCCCATCCTTGGTCACATTTAGTTTTTCAATACCTGCAATATGTCTGATCCTTTTCTCGATAGCTGCATTGGATATCGGTTTGAACCTATATACGGCGCATCTGGATTGGATGGGCTCGATTATTTTCGAGGAGTAGTTGCATGAGAGTATAAAGCGACATGTGGCAGAGAATCTTTCCATGGTTCTCCTAAGCGCATTCTGTGCATCTGGCGTTAGGGCGTCTGCTTCGTCGAGGAAGATGATCTTGAAGCTGGCATCTCCCAAAGGTGCTGTCCTGGAGAAGTTCTTGATCTGGCTTCTGACGACGTTTATGCCCCTTTCGTCAGAGGCGTTTAGCTCGGTGAAATTGTTGGCCCACGCTTCTCCAAAAAGCTCCTTGGCGAGGGCGATGGCAGACGTAGTTTTTCCAACGCCTGCAGGACCGGAAAAAAGCATGTGTGGTAGGCTTTTGGATTCAACATAGGATTTGAGACGTTCGATGATATCATCTTGACCGACGACTTCATCCAAAATCTTAGGCCTATACTTCTCAGCCCAAATCTCTTCCTTGTTCATCTTGTTAGAAATATGTTTAAGATATCTTAACCCTTCTTGTCGTTATATGCTCCGGGAAGTAACGAGCAGATACGACGCTCAAGAAGTGGAAAAAAATGTAATGGAATTTTGGAAGAGTGTAGATGCATATGATCTTACTCGAAATCATCGCTCACGAGGGGATATGTTCTATTTTTTGGATGGCCCCCCATATACCACAGGAAGAATACATCTCGGCACGGCATGGAATAAGATCCTCAAGGATGTCATGCTCAGATATAAGTCGATGAGGGGTTTTCGAGTCCTTGATAGGGCAGGATGGGATATGCATGGGCTTCCGATAGAGGTCAAAGTTGAGGGGAGCTTGGGATTCAGAACAAAAAAAGAGATAGAAAAGTATGGCATAGATAAGTTCATCGCTGAATGTAAGCGTTTCGCCCTTGAATCGAAGGATCAGATGACCTTGCAATTCAAACGCTTAGGTGCTTGGCTTGATTGGACAAACCCCTACATGACCCTCGCCGATGAGTACATGGAAGCAGAATGGTGGACATTGAAACATGCATACGATAGGGGTTTGCTTGAAAGAGGCAAGAGGGTGGTTAACTGGTGCCCTAGGTGTGAGACCGCCATAGCAGATTCTGAAGTGGAATATTGGGAGGAACGCCATCCATCCATCTATGTCAAGTTTCCACTTGTAAGGGAAGATGCAAGCATCGTGATATGGACTACGACCCCCTGGACGATTCCTTCCAATCAGGCGATAGCGGTCCATCCTGACTTTGAGTACTCCAAAATAAGATGTAAAAATGAGACGTTGATCGTGGCTTCTGGGTTAGTAGAACATGTCTTGAAAAAAGGGGGTTATGAAGATTACGAGAAGGTAGATACCCTGCGGGGTAAAGATCTCGTCGGAACACAGTATGAGCATCCTCTGGGGGACATAGTGCCCTATCAGCAAAAACTGGACCATAATATATATGCAGCAGATTTCGTGACACTCGAGGTTTCTCCTGAGGTGGAAAACACAGGATGCGTTCACATCGCTCCAGGGCACGGCTTGGAAGATTTTTTGTTGGGCAAAGAGCATCAGCTTCAGATCTTCTGTCCTGTGGGACCTGATGGGTTTTTCACGACGGATGCTGGCGCATACGCCGACACGTATGTTTTTGATGCAAATCAACAGGTCATAAAGGATCTTGATGAAAGGGGTGCCCTCCTCGCTCAGGGAGAGATAACGCATAGATACGGTCATTGTTGGCGCTGCAAAACTCCTATCATCTATTTGGCGACTGAACAATGGTTCATCAAAATCTCAGAACTGAAAGATAGGATGTTAACGGAGATTCCTCGCATAGTATGGTATCCAGAATGGGCTGGATCCGCTAGATTCATGGACTGGATATCATCTGCGAGAGATTGGTGCATCTCACGTCAGAGGTACTGGGGCACCCCACTGCCGATTTGGATGTGCGAGTGCGGTTCCATTGAAGTGATAGGCACCATAAAAGAACTCAAGGAGAGGGCAAGCATCCCTCATGTGGAACTCCACAGGCCCCGCATAGATGCCATCAAGTTGAGATGTACATGTGGAAAAACAATGTATCGCGTGAAGGATGTATTTGACGTATGGTTCGACTCTGCCGTAGCATCATGGGCCAATCTGGGCTTTCCAAAAGATACTGAAAAGTTCAAAAAGTGGTGGCCTGCCGATTTTATCACAGAAGGGCATGATCAGACGAGGGGGTGGTTTTACTCGCAACTCGGCTCAAGTATGGTTGCATTCGAAAAGGCACCGTACAAGAGCGTATTGATGCATGGCTTCACGCTGGATGATGAGGGTAGGAAGATGTCCAAAAGCCTGGGAAATGTGGTGGCACCCGAAGAGGTCATAGAAAAATATGGGGCCGATGCGCTGCGTTTCTATGTTTTATCAGCGAATGCACCTTGGGAAGACCTGCGCTTCAACTGGGAGGAAGCTCAGAATGTGCACAGAATGCTCAACATCCTGTGGAACCTCTATCGTTTCCCGCTACCTTACATGAAGCTCGACAATTTCGATCCATACGCCACTTCATTTGATTCCATAAAAGGGCATCTCAGGCCAGAAGACCTGTGGATTCTCTCAAGAATGTACTCCTTAATCAAAAAAGTCGACCATATGATGAAAGATTGCAAGTTGCACAGTGCAACTCGTCTCTTGCAAAAATTCATCCTCGAGGATGTGTCGCGATGGTACGTTCAATTAATTCGCCCTAGGACGTGGACAGAAGCAGATGATCCAGATAAGCTGGCAGCATATTGGGTCATCTATGACGTCATCTCACAAATCATAAAGCTGATGGCTCCCTTCACGCCTTTCATCACTGAGGAGATCTATCAGAACCTGGTGCGTGGGATGGATCCTAAGGCGCTGCTAACGGTTCACATGTGCGATTGGCCTTCTCCGAGCGAGGAGCTAATCGATGCTAAACTCGAGGCAAACATGGATGTCGCGAGGGATATCGTTGAGGCTTCCCATAGGGCCCGACAGAAAGCGAAGCGAAAGCTCAGGTGGCCTGTCAAGCAGATCATAATCTTGCCTTACAATGAGGAGGCGATAAATTCCGTAAAAAATCTCAAAAGCGTGATCATGGAGCAAGCTAACACAAAAGAGATAAACCTGCTAAACGTTGGTGAGAGGTTCAATGAGATTTCGCTAAAGGTCATTCCTGACCTGAGCCTCATTGGACCAAGGTTCAAGGGCAAAGCCGAAGAGATCATAAATGCACTGAATAAAGTCGATGGCAGAAGGCTAAAAAAAGACATCGAAAAAGGATATCAACTCAAGTTACATGATCAAACCGTCAAAATCACCAAGGACATGATTCATTTTGAGGAGACGATTCCAGAGCACATCTATGCTGCCGATTTTTCTTTAGGGAAGGTGTATGTTGATGTTTCGCTGACAGAAGATGTCAGGGCAGAAGGATGCGCTAGGGACATCGTTCGAAGAATACAGAACATGAGGAAAGAGCTTGATCTTGATGTCGAGGCTGAGATCGATGTGTTTGTGCAGGTTGGAGATGAACAGTTAGTGGACCTCATAGATACGTGGAGAGATTTCATCTCAGAGGAGATCAGGGCGAAGAAACTTGAGCTGGGCATGGAAGTACGGGTGAGAGGCGATCTGGTGAGGGAGTGTACGGTCAATAACGTTGAGATGCGGTTCGGTATCACCAGATAAGGTAAAGCAGGAGCCAGGTACAACAAGAAAAGTTGTCTCAGATGTCGAATACTATAATCGACGTAAATAGCCCAGAGCATTATTAAAAATGGATAGAGCTTCGATGCCCTCTCAGTAGTTTTTTTATTTTATTAACTCCAACGAACACATTTAACTTAGGTTATGCCAAAAATCCTCACGATGAAATTCGAGGAATGGGAGCCCATTTACCAGGAAATTTTGGATGAATTCGGTTTTGATAGGCGCAAAGACGAAGAAGCTGCAGGTTTATTGTCCAAATTAATCGGAAATCGCTCGATTAACGTACAGATGTTGTCCGATTTGATTTATCGACGATGCGTCACCATATGTGGAAACGCTCCTTTGTTAGATGAGGAGATTAAGGACACTGATTTGTCTGGTCGTGTAGTCATTGCCGCAGATGGTGCGACATCCATCCTTCTGAAAAATTGCATAGTCCCCGATATCGTCGTCACAGACCTGGATGGCTGCATGGAGGATATAATCAGCGCAGATAAACTGTGTGCAATCATAGTGGTGCACGCACATGGCGATAACATTCCTGCTATTAAGCAATACGTTCCATTGCTGAAAAATGTCATCGGTAGTACGCAATCTGAGCCGCTAAAAAACGTTCACAACTTTGGAGGGTTTACGGACGGCGATAGGTGCGTTTTTATCGCAAAAGAATTTGGTGCCGATAGCATTACATTAATCGGCTTTGATTTTGAAGACCCAAACGTAAGCGAAGTCAAGAAGATGAAGCTCCAATGGGCGAAAAAATTGATCAATCTTTTTGATTAACTTTCATCCCTTACACCTAGGGTAACAGATTTGTACCCAAGTTGCTTGAGTCCTGAGAGTAGGTCCTCTGCACCCAGCATCTTGTCAAACTCATCTCTGGGTACCTCTATGTTAGCTAACGGAAAGTGATCCCTCACCCTGATCGAACTCAAACCCATCGATTTGGCGAGTTCCTCTGCTTTTTTTATCCTGTTTAGTCTCTCTGGCGTAATCTCTGAATTAAAAGGAATCCTGGTCGCCAAGCAAGATTCTGAGGGTTTTCTTGCAACATTTTCATCAATATCAGCCATTATCCTTCTTATGTCCCGTTTACCCAAGCCAAGATCTGCCAGAGGGGAAATAACCCCTTCTTCTTGTTTGGCTTTTAAACCTGGTCTATCCGCATCCAAGTCATCTGCATTGGTTCCGTCCATGACAATATCATATCCCAGATTCTTTATCTCTTCGATGATCCTTTTCTTACACAGATAGCATCGGTTTGGCGGATTAGCCTTCATCTCATCGTCAAGGATGTTTACGTTGAGAATTTTATGTCTAAGGCCAAACTTTTCTGCAAACTCCTTGGCATCCTCTATGACGCAATCGGGAGTGAAATCTGACTTAACAGTAACAGCATCTGCGATTTCCTTGGCTGCATAAGCAACGAGAGAGCTGTCAACTCCTCCGGAATAGGCAACTGCAACCCTTTCACCCTCAAATTTTTCCATATATCTTTTTATTGTATCCATGCCTTCCACACAGTTCTTTTCCTACAGATTAAATTAATAAATATTTAGTCCCATAAGTATTTCTTTCCTTCCATAACTAATAAATACGTACATATCTATCTACAAACCCCTAATCTGCGGCTGAGCGGCATATTTGCCTTGCCAGATCATGAATATAACAAAAGTGTGATGTTTAGAATGAATGTGGAAAATATCAGAAAGGACTTCCCAATTTTGGACGAGGGGATAATTTACATGGACAGCGCAGCTACGAGCTTAACGCCAGAGTCGGTTGTGTCCTCGATCCAAAGCTATTATAGGGATTATAATGCAAACATTGAGAGAGGCGTTCACAGGCTGTCTCAGGTAGCATCGCAACTCTACGAAGAGGGGCACATAAAAATTGCTGATTTCATTAATGCCAGAGAGGAGGAGATCATCTTTACAAAGAATACGACCGAGGGAATCAACTTAGTCGCATCTGGGCTTGGATGGAGGAGAGGAGACAAGATTGTAACCAGCATACTGGAGCATCATTCCAATTTAATGCCATGGCTACGGGTTAAGAAAAAATTTGGAGTGGACTTAGAGATCATCAAGCCAAAAAAAGGAATCCTCTGCACAGAGGATGTGGAAAAGGCGGTAGATGAGAAGACAAAGTTGGTTGCCCTAACACATGTTTCAAATGTTCTGGGTTTGATAACGCCAATAAAAGAGATTGCAAAGGTCTGTGAGGATAATAATGCTTTGTTCTTGGTTGATGGGGCCCAGTCAGTGCCGCACCTACCCGTAGATATAAAAGAACTGGGCTGCGACTTCTTGGCTTTTTCAGGGCACAAAATGCTTGGGCCCACAGGGACTGGAGTTTTGTTCATGAGAATGCCGCTTTTAGAGAGTGTCGAACCTCTCACCATAGGGGGAGGGACAATAGATGATGTTTCCCTGGAGGGATATAAGCTAAAGGAGAATTATGAGAGATTTGAAGCTGGCACGCCGAACATAGCTGGTGGGATTGCCCTTGGAAGGGCTGTTGAATATTTGGAAAAGATCGGAATGAACGACATAAGGAAATATGAGGAAAAGCTGACTAAAAAATTAGTCCTTGGATTAGAGGAGATAAAAAATGTGGAAATCCTTTGTCCAGACCTAGGGCAACGAATAGGGGTGATCTCCTTTAACATCAAAGGCTTAAACCCCCATGATGTTGCCTTGATGCTGGATAATTTTTCAAATATAATGGTCAGATCCGGATATCATTGCTGCATGCCCTTGATTAGGGAACTGGGTGTCAATGGAGCCGTTAGAGTGTCCTTATACCTGTATAATACCGAAGAGGAAGTCGAAACTTTATTGAGAGCCGTTGAAGAGATTGCTAGAGGTTAGCTAGATTAGATGAAAAGCGTGCTAAAGGAATATACAAGATTGGATGGAGACCAGAGGACAAAGCTAGAGGAGGAGGTAGCTAAGGAGGTCGCATTAGCGATCTTTGTAAACGGAAGGCACTTTTCAACTGCCATGATGAGCCCTCAAATGAAAAAGGAATTCGTATTGGGCCATCTTTTATCTGAGGGAGTTATTGAAGATATAGAAGACGTGGAATCCATGAAAATCCGTGAGGATATGGCTAAGGTGATAACCAAAAATCCGACCAAAGTGTTCGCTGCAAAAAAAGTCATAGTGAGTGGTTGCGGAGGTGCCTCAGGATTTCTGGATGAGTCCAAGCTCCCAAAGGTTGGCTCCCAGCTGAAACTGGACAGAAAGGTCTTATTTGAATGCATAAAAAAGATTCTGACGTCTGAATTGCACCAAAGGACCGGTGGAACACACACCTGTGCCATTCTTGAGGTCTCAAAAACGGAGCTGTGCTTTGTCTCAGAGGATATCGGCAGACACAATGCCCTGGACAAAATCATAGGATATGCACTGCTTAAAAAATACCATTTTCCGGATACCTTCGTGGTATGCACTGGAAGGATATCCTCTGAAATGGTTTTGAAATGCTCAGTAGCAAAGATACCGATCATCGCCTCAAGAGGTGCTGTTACAAGTTTGGCTGTAGAAATCGCCAATAAGACGGGATTAACCGTCATCGGCTTTGTCAGAGGTAAAAGGATGAACATATATTCTAATGAACAGAGGATATTATGATGATGATAAATACCAAAAATATCGAGAGACTAAAGGATAGCAAAAACGCGGTTATTCTTGCCCATAATTATCAAAGACCCGAGGTTCAGGATATCGCGGACTTTGTCGGCGATTCTCTGGAATTGTCGCAGAAAGCGACAAAGACCGATGCAGACATCATAGTGTTCTGTGGGGTGGATTTCATGGCAGAAACCGCAAGCATACTGAATCCGAATAAAAAGGTCTTGATACCGGACCTTGGTGCTATTTGCCCGATGGCTCAGCAGATGGAAACAGAAGAGCTGTTGGCTGCTAAAAGGAAATATCCCGATGCGGAGACGGTTCTGTACATAAACACGTTGGCAGAGGATAAAGCCCATGCTGATTGTATTTGTACATCTGCAAATGCAGCCCAGATAGTGAATTTGATGGATTCCGATTTGATTTTGTTTGGACCTGATAACAACCTAGCGCACTATGTTAGACAGAGAACGAAGAAAGAGATAATTTCCATTCCGGAATATGGGTTATGCCCCACACATCACCAGATAACTGTAGCGGATTTAATGGAGGCGAGAGAGAAGCACCCGGATGCCGAATTGGTTGTCCACCCGGAATGCATACCGGAAATTCAAGAGGCAGCAGACCACATCGCCTCAACGAGTGGTATGGTCAGATATTGCAAATCATCAGCAGGAAAGGAGTTTTTGATAGGTACCGAGGTGGGGATGTTGTACAGACTTGAAAAGGAGATCCCAGGGAAGAAATTTTATCCCCTCTCCCAATATGCGGTTTGCCCCCATATGAAAATGCACACCCTAGAAAAGGTGGAAAGAGCACTGGAGACCGAAGAGCCGGAGATAACAGTCAGAAAAGGCGTAGCAGACAAGGCCAGAAAAGCGATAGAAAGAATGCTCGAACTTTCAAGATGAAAAAGATCCTGCTCATACAAAGGGCGTATCAATTAATATGCTCTGAATAGAAATTATGTGCATATCGGCAATGTCGGTTTACACTTTTCACTTCAGTCGAAATCTTTAGAGCTTTAATCGGTTTCAACTGATTTTATCTGATATTTCAACGAAATTCTTTCCGAGTCTGATGCCTTTAAGACCATTAGTCACCATAATCACTCGTCCATTAGCGCTTATCATTGCACCCCCGAATAAATCCGGGTGTTTTTTCTGTAGAAATTGCTCTACCCATTTTCGACCTTCGGGCGTACTCAATCCATACTTTAGTGCAGGTGGACGTTCCTCCTCCTCGGGAATTTCTATTTTCATACCTTTTCAACTCCTATTGTCTAATCTAATCTAAATCCTAAAAATACCTGTGGTTTGAGCTAGGTTATGCTGATAGATAGATATGTGGCAATAACAATATTTAAACATTTTTCAATCAATTTTAACGTCCAACTCTTAACAGGGCTGAATTTTAAAGCTGTGGTTTAGTTTGACTTAAACTCATAAATTCCTTGGGACTCTCCTAAAAGAAACTCGGATAAAGCATAGAAAGCGGGATCGAAATTTCAGAGCTGCATACGGAGATCGTAAATGCAATATAAATCTCAGAAGTTCTCAAAACGCGGCAAACGATATATCCTGTAGCTTCTCAAAGTAGGTCAACATATATTTATAAAAAAAATTAGTATAGTATCCGCAAAAGTTTAGTATCCACGAAATCAACAGTCTTGCCGGGGGAGGTTTATTACGAAAACTTATGCGTTGATCCTAATTGCAGTAATCCTATGGTCGATGTCATTCGTGCTTACCAAGATGGGGCTGAATCAAGTAACGCCGATATATCTGGCTTCTTTGCGATTTTCCATTGCCACCATCATTTTTATGGGATATGCGCTGATCAAGTTCGAGATCCAACAAATAAAAGAGTTCGCAAAAGACAACTTCACCAACCTACTCGTATTGGGCATAGTTGGCGTCACCATCCCAAACATACTGCAAAACATAGGCATGCTGCACTTGACGGTTTCCGTGGCGAGCATACTACAGAACAGCAGCCCAGCCTTTACATTTATATTGGCCGCTTTATTTCTGCGCGAATCGCTCGGCTATCGAAAGATGTCCGGTTTGGTGCTTTCTTTCACAGGCGTCCTCATCATATCGATGAACGGCAACAGTCCAACCTTCGGCAACTCAATGGCCTTTTACGGCAATTTGATGCTCATATCCACAGCGATAGCCTACTCCATCTACACTGTCATCGGAAAAAAGATCGTGGAAAAAAATAGCCCGCTGCTCATCCTGGCATTCAGCACACTCATTGGAACGATATTGTTGGACGCCATATCCATCTTAGTAGAGCCCGTGAGTTTTGCATATCCGATAAACATATGGGGCATAATATTTGCGTTAGCAATCCTTTGCACCGTTTGTGGCACCCTGCTATACTTTGAGGCGCTCAGAGAGTTGGAGGCATCCAAAACAAACGTTTTCACGTTTCTGATACCCGTCTTTGCCGTCATCCAGGCATCCGTCTTCCTTGGCGAGAGGATACATACTTACCAGGTAGTATGTGGCGCCTTGATAATATTCGGAATATGGCTTGCTCAGACGGAATAGTTTCACTCGTAAATGAATAACTCCTCAATTTTTACTTTGAAAAGATTCGCAAGTTTGAATGCCAATGTTAAAGAGGGATCGTACCTCTCCTTTTCTATGGCGTTGATGGTCTGACGGGTAACTTCCACTTTTTCAGCGAGATCCTCTTGAGTTAAGTCATGCATCGCCCTGAATACTTTGAGTTTGTTCTTCATTTGAAGCCCTTTTTATCGTAGTAAAAACGATATATAATGAATGAAACCATTCCAACAAACCAAACTAACGTCACAGACTCTCTAAATTTCAGACCTAATGGAAAATAGGCATCCACGTACACTAAAACCGCTGAAATTCCTATGGTTGTCCAAAACGCATTGGAACCTGCTTTTTCATTAATTCTTATATATCTTTCGTCGCTTGGAATCTCAATTTTGGGTTTCCTTGCCCAATGTATGCCAATAAAAATTAACATCAAGCCAGAGAAAATGATGCCCATTCCCAGAAATGCGAGATCAAATACCTCAAGTAAAACTATGCCAAGGAGTATAATCCCCGAGCCTACAACGAAATGATCTTTACTTCTTTTCAATTCCATTTAAATCGCCTCACGTCTTACATTCGTACTAGTTTGTTTTTCATTTAAACCCCTTCTGTTGTAATAAAAACGGATTATAAAGTATGAGTAAATGCCGATGAGCAGGAGTATAGTTAAAATATCAGTGGTTCTAAACCTAGCAGGAAAATAGATACACACCCAAAATAAAATTCCTGTTGTTCCAAATAGGAGCCAGAAAGCAAACAATCCTGCTTTCTCATCAATTCTCCGCATTCTTTCGTCTAAACGAAGCTCTGTTTTAGGTTTCGTTGCCCTATACAAACCGGCTATGAATAACACCAAGCCAGGAGCGGCTAAACCAACTCCAAAAGTCACAAGGTCAAATATCGCAAATGCGATACCTCCAAATATTAGAAGTACGGAACCCACTATCAGATGCCCTCTACTTCTTTTCAATTCCATTTTCTTTCTTCCTTTATTTTTTTCCATGTTCATCACCCCATAGGCTTCTTTACTTTATGTAAAAGTGATTAGACTTAAAGTATATAAAGCTTTACATTATGCAAATTAAACATTACATAAGAATTAAATTTTTGGCAGAATAACGAGATTATAGTGTAGATTCAGAGCAAATATCCAATAGCTTGAAAGATGACCTACTTTAATTAAAGCCCTTCTGGCCTTTCACCCAACCTGACTATCACCGTTTTCTCTTCCCCGCCGCGCAATAATGTCAATTTTATCTCCTCTCCAACCTTGTGGCTCCACAGCATTTTTATCAACCTCGTATCTACGGTTACCTCCTCACCATCGAAACTGAGGATGATGTCATCCACCATCAGGCCTGCCTGGTCCGCAGGGCTCCCCTTTTGCACGCTTAGGATCACGACACCAGTAGTCCTTTGATAGCCTTCTTGAGCTGCAAGATCAGGGGTTACCGTCCTAAAACCAACCCCTAACCAGGGACGAATGACCTTGTGTGGGGGGGTTATTAGGGCATCGTAGACTGGCTTTGCAGTGTTGGCACTTATGGCAAAGCCAATGTTCTCGGCCCCACCAGAAAGTGTATTGATGCCAATTACTTTGCCATCCAAACTCAGCAGAGGGCCTCCGCTGTTTCCTGGATTGATGGCAGCATCGGTTTGGATTAAATCATAATAGGTGGTACCATCCACCACCGTAGAGCGCTCGGTATTGCTCACCACGCCTAGAGTCGTAGTCGGACCGCCCTCAAGTCCCAGAGGGTTGCCGATGGCTATAACCAGATTTCCAGGCCTTAGTTGTGAGGCGTCACCAAACTCGGCAGTAGGAAAATCTCCTTCTATTTTAATCACTGCCAGATCTGTCGTCGGATCGGTGCCTATAAGCCTAGCAGCGAATGGGCTGGAAAAATCAGGGAGTGTAACCTCTATCTTAGTAGCATCCTCCACTACGTGATTATTTGTCAATATATATCCGTCTTTGGTGATTATAACCCCAGAACCAGATCCATATTGAGTCGTCCTCCGCCCATAGAAGTCCTGTGTCTCGATTTCAACCGAGATAAATACCACAGCGGGCTGCACTCGTTGCACTATATCCGAAATAGCCAAGGACAACATCATCGGATCAGATTTCACTTGAAGGGCAGGCAGGTCTTTCTGAAGTTCTTTCTCTTCAAGTTCAGTAATTCTTTTTCCCTGCGATTCCACGACCGCTTTCAATTCAGCAATTTCAGTACGGAGTTCTTCAATATCTTCCTCCGTAACCGAAGGGGGTGATGGCTCTACAGAGACTTTAGGTGTGGGCACATCAGTTACGGTTTCTTGGATACAACCCGCTAAAACTAGTATTAGAATAATAAGAACCGCAACCTGAATTTTCTTTCCCATAATGGCCTCATCCTTCTTTTAGTACAACATTTCTTTTATAAATAATAGATAAACCGGCCCTAACTAAAATCATTGCATTTATTTATTGAGGGTGGATTTAAACTTAATCAAATCTATTTTATTTCTATCAACTCATACTCCATTTCACCGAGTCCGAGTTTTTTTGCCGCATTTAACTGATCTGAGGAGCGGGCCCACTTATACATCCCATGGAACTTGTCATCTGCATTTTGAGCCATGGAATCTGCTATTACGGGAGCTTTGTTCACCATATCGACGGATGCCTTATCTATCGCAAGTATGTCATCTGAGGCCAGAATGCCCAGATCTGGCACTATTATATTATCTGAGTAAGGGCAGCAATCGCAGTGCGGCGTTATATCGAGCAAGAAGTTCACATATTTGATGTTCTCCCTTCCGACCAAATCTAAAACTGCTTTAGCACAATCAACGATTCGCTCTGAGAGGTCTTTCGATGAGGTCCACTTGAAGGATATGGCATCTTCCTCACACACTTCAGCACATCCCTGACATCTGATGCATTTCTCAGCGTCAACCTTCCAGTCAATTATGGCACCGACAGGACAGATCTTTACACATGCTCCGCACTCAGTGCAATTGTCGTTTATGTTGGGAGGGGAATAGATGTGCGCATCATATTTGGACGTTTTAGCTACGCACCCAATGCCAATGCTTTTGAGCGCACCGCCAAACCCTGCGTTCATATGCCCCTTAAAATGAGCTAGGGAAATGACTTTATCCGCCTCAGCAATTTGTTTCGCCACGTATACCTTTTTGAGCTGTGAGCCTTCAACGCTAACACCCACGCTATCGAATCCCCTCAGACCGTCTGCAATTATGATCGGTGCAGACAGCGTTTGAGGTGTGTAGCCACTCGCCTCTGCTGCCTTGATCTTGCCCAAAGCAAAGCATTGTTCCCGAAGCATGCCAAGTCCCGTTGTCTCTGTCACAAAAGGCTCTCCTCCCTTTGCTTTGACCATTTGAGCAACCTTACGAATGAACATCGAGCGCAATGATTTGGTCGTTCCACGGATGCCGAAGTGCATCTTTAGGGCGATGATTTCTCCCTTCTCGATGTCTTCCAAAATTCCACTCTTATTTAAAAGCCGCTCTAGCTTGTTAACACCACTCAGACTTGGTTGATACCATTTATGTGGCTCTCTAACAGGTGCCCTTGAGCTTGTGAAATAGACCTTTGCCATTGAATTAATCTAAGCCAAGCAATCTACAAAACGTTAACGGTAGGATAAATATAATATCTCGATCATCGTCATCGAAATATCTAATGTCATCGTTAGTTTTATTTGTCGTGGTGGCGACCTATAAAACATGGTAAGGGAGATAGCTGAGCAGCTTAAAGATCGCTTTTCTGAAATGGGCTTAGAAGTGCCATTAGAGGAGATCGAGAAGAAACTGGATGAGTTGATTAACGGATTCAGGGTCCCTATCGAGGAGGCGAAACGAAGCGTTGTAAGCCAATATGCAAAAGAGCGCAAGAGCGCAGACCTCGTAAAGGTCAAGGACATCCAGAGCGAGGGGCGATGGATATCCCTTAAAACGAAAGTGGTGCAACTATGGCCCTCTGAGAGCGAGTTGATCGCGCAATCCGGTCTGATCGGAGATGATACCGGGATCATTAGATTTGTTAGCTGGGTAAAATCTGACCTGCCACCTGTGGAGGAAGATAGGTGCTACCTGCTCAAGAATGTGGTGACCGACGAGTGGCAAGGACGATACAGCGTAAAATTGACAAGAAGCACCGAGATCGTTCCACTGGAGGAGGACATAGAGGTCAGCTCTCTTGTGGAGGAGCTCGAGGGTGCAATCGTCGATATACAATCCGGATCTGGCTTGATCAAGAGATGTGAATTCTGCAACCGAGCTCTCTTAAAAGGATCCTGCGGAGAGCATGGAAAAGTTGAAGGGACCTATGACCTGCGGATAAAAGGAGTGATAGACGATGGCAAGGTCGTACAGGAGACACTCTTGAATAGAGAGATCGTCGAAAGCTTAATTGGCATCACCTTGGATGAGGCAAAGAAGATGGCAGCCGAGGCACTTGACCAATCTTTGGTTTTAGATGCTTTCCAGGAAAGATTGATAGGACGATATTTCAGCATCAAAGGTCCCAGGGTTGGCCGCTATATCCTGGTAGAGGATATGAAAAGTGCGCCAAAAATATCGGATAAAGAGGTTACGAAATTGATCAAAGAAGTGGAGGCTTTAGGATGTTGAGCAGAGAGGTTGCCAAGAGGGTTTTTGCAAGAGAGTTCGCAGAGTCCAATATGGCGTTTAAAGAGCAGGAGGACCAGTATGCTCCTCAGTATCTGTTGACCCCGACCGGTGCCAAATGCAATCGCATATTCTTCGTGGGCACACTGATCGAGAAAGAGGATATCGGAAATGATGTAGAATATTGGCGTGCAAGGGTGGCAGACCCCACAGGCTCATTCCTGATCTATGCCGGCCAATACCAGCCAGAAGCAGCCCAAGCCTTATCCAGCATAGAGCCGCCCCAGTTCGTCGCTGTGGTTGGCAAGCCAAATATATACGAAATGAGTGGGGACATACTCACATCAGTTAGACCCGAAAGGATACATATCGTGGATGCGGATACCTATGATCTGTGGATTCTCGAGACTGCGAGACAAACGCTCCAGCGTCTCCAACAATTGAACGAAGGGGGCGAGGATGCGGCTAAAGCAAAGGAGCATTATTCCCCGGACATAGAGCATTATAAGCAGATGGTGCTGGAAGCTCTCAAGACGATCAGCAAATCCGGGGAAAAGGTAAGCTTTATCGATCTGTCAAATATTTGACTATGAATTTCTATTTTGATCCCAAGGTAAAGGAGAGATTTCCTGGTCTGAAGGTCTGCATCGGATCCATCTCCGACATGCACCCTGCCAAAGAAGACATGGAAGGATTGAGAGAATCCGTATTCGCCAAAGTAAGGGAGAGGTACTCACTTGAGGACCTGAAGGACGTGAGCATCTTTAGAGCCTATAGGGATTTTTTCTGGAATATCGGCGTGGATCCGACAAAGGTTCGACCGGCAGGGGAGGCTTTAATCCGCAGAGTTCTCAGAGGCAGCCCGATACCGAAAATCAATCCCATCGTGGATGCCTACAATTTATCCTCCATAGAAACCGGCATCGCACTGGCAGCATTTGATGAGAGCTTGATAAAGGGTGGTAACTTGACCATGAGGTTTGCCGAGCCAGGAGAGCTGTTCAAAGGCATAGGGATGGATGAGCCGATGAGGCTAAGGGGTAAGGAGGTAGTACTTTCATATGCAGATGAGGATTCAGAGGATGAGAAATTAGTGGCGATCTATCCCTACAGGGATGCGGACAGCACGAAGGTGACGTCTGATACCAAAAACGTCATATTGCTTTCATGCGGAGTTCCCGGAATAGAGGATGACCTCCTAGAGCAAGCTATTGTTAAGGCCATCGATTACATCACCAGGTTTTGCGGTGGCACAAGTGAATATAAGCTGAGAGCTTAGGACCATCTCGTAGCCACGAAATCGGCGATGATCCCATACACAATGCCAAAGGCAACCAATGTCAAACCGCCGCTTAGACCTGATGGTATCCCGATGGCTACGCTTACAATGGCTCCAAGAATTGCCCCTCTTGCGATGGGGTGCATTTTTATTTGATCAGCAAGTCCGATCACAAAGCCCAGCAATACCCTGTTGTACACGATGGATGCCAAAATCAGCATCTCAAATTGACCGGGATATTTCCAGGCAGCCCCATAGGCACAGAAGATGCCGCATAACAAACCGACAGCTGTTGCAATAATTATCCTTTTAACGTTCATAGACGTCCCCGATCGATAATTATGTTAATCGATATTTAAGTGTTGGTAGATTCAAAAATTATCGAAGTGGATTTTTGTATGGTATGATAAAATGATGATTTATGACTAAATTACATCGCACAAAAATAAATTTAAGAGCCTTAAACGTCATCTTTGATTATTAAAATGACTGTTCTATAGCATCATTTACATCCTCTGTTTTAATCCCATATAATTTACAAACCATCTCATTTATTTCATCTTGAGATTTCTGAATCTTTTTTAAAATCTCATGTACTTTATCTCTAATTTCTATATACTTTATCTCAAAGGATTCCATAGTATCCGGAAGTATGATATTTTGCTCAATTTCTTTCCAAGACATACCTTCGTAATTTTCATCTAAAATTATCTTCAAAAATGTTAGGATTTCTTTTTCTCCGTCTATTTTAATAATTCCTTTATTTTTTCCTTCTAAAATTAACATGTATTCAAAATCCGTTATACCCCTATCCATATTTATCGTTACTTCATTTGCTCTTTTTAAAATGAAATCCTTATCAGAATCAGTGGGCTTTAATTGCGAAGATGTCCAGATGTCCCTTTTTTTACTTTCACTCAAAGCGTGTAGAATCGTTTCATTTAATATTTTTGGAAGTGGTTCAGATGTTTCTAATTCCAAGATTGATTCTTGGAAATATTTTTGATAAGTAGACAATTCTCTCTTGAGATCAATAATTGTTTGTGCATATTCTATTATATTTTCATACATTTTCATTTCCTCAGAATTGTCAAAATCAATAGGTTTTATTGGCATCTGAGTAAGGGGTGTGTAGAAAAGCTCTCTCATATCACCTTTTGGCTTCGTTTTATGATGACACCAAACCCTGAATAGAGACGAGTTCAAAACACCAAGAATATATCTCAAATCATGTTTGCTTAAATTTTCACTATTGGTGAATTTTAGCTTATTTTTCTCATCTTTTTTTGGAGTTATAAAGCGTACACTCCCCTCAGCATAAAAAGGTTTTTCAGTATATCCAAACATATTTCTATCTGAGCGATAAGGACAAATTATTTTTTCAGATTCAAAAATTTCCTGTTCCCTAGGCCAATGCAATGAATACCACGGAATCTTTCCTTCTTCACATTCTCGTCTAGAGTATAATCTCTTTTTAAATTTTTCCAAATGAATTTTTATATTTGGATACTCTTCAATATTTGTATGTTTATTTGTGTATATTACTTTGTAATCTGTTGAAGATGACACATAAAATCTTTTTATATCTGAAGGAAAAAAGAAAGGTTTTAGGAGCTCCCCTTCTTTTTCTGATATATCAATATTTTTTATTTCTGCTGCAGAAAGAACAAAAAGTCCGTCTCCTTTAGAGATATTATTTTCTTCGATCTCTTTCGTGGTAAGGGTTTCCAATACGCTTTTATCCACTGTCATCGGATTTGTAATTAGACCCTGGTTTATATCACAAAACTTAATCAATTCCTTACCAATGCTTTCTATTTGATTTAATATCTTCGCCACTCTCTCTCTATAGAAAATATACCATGCTTTATCTGTTAATTCCCCCTGTTTTACAGCCGAATAAAAAACTTCAATATACTGATCAGAATAATCTTCCTTATCTATGTGCTTTTTAATATGATTCACAAGTTTAGTTAGTCTATCGCTAACATTTTTTCCATCAAAGTGTTCCTTCACCTTCACGAGTTTAATCTTATTTTGTTCTTTTTGCTTTTTTTTCTTTTCATCTCTACATCTCTTTAAAACAAAAACAATATTGTGCTGCCCTTTTGCATGCTCAAATAGCTTTATTTCACCAAAGTCTATTATTTCTACTATCTTTGCATTGTCTAAAATAAATTTCCTAAGATTACTTGCCCCATCTGCTGTAAGCCAATAGGATGTTGTTATAAAGCCCAGTTTTCCATTTTCTTTCAATTTTTGGAGGGCGAGTATAACGAAGAAATATAGATAATCCATCTTTCCTTGGTAATATTTTTTCCAATATGGGTATCTCTTAGTAGCATTTCTAAATAATTCCTTGTGCTCGTCTTCCCCGATATAAGGAGGATTTGCTATTGCATAATCAAAATCATGATTATCTTTTATGTATTTGAATATCTGTAATTTCTCGCCTTCTAATTTTAATATGTCATGATCTTTGTCAATGACGAATTCTTTCTCTGCACTCTCACCAAATGCTCTTTCTGGTGGATTATGCAATCCTAGTGAGTCTTGATGTATGACCCTAAGAGTAAATTTGCCAGATAACTCTCTTTCTATACTATTTAAATCAATTATTTTTTGGATTATTGGTGTTAGTTGGATTAAAATATTAACCTCTGTTAAATAATAAGAGAAAGCACTAATCTCAGAGCCATTCATGCCTTTGATTATAGCATCTCTTACATCTAACGCATCTCTTACATTTAACCGGTTATCTCTATTTAACAATTGGAAATGATTCCTCAATCTATATATCGCTTCCACCAAAAAACTCCCAGATCCGGTAGCAGGTTCAAAAATTAATTTAGGAATTCTTTTTCCATTTTTAAAATCAAAAAAAGATTTTTCATCGCCATATTTTATTGATGTGTACCCGACTCTGTCCCATATTAAAGATACTATCTGATGTGGCGTAAAATATTGGCCTTTGCTCTTCTTATCTTGGACATCTAGGTACTCCTCGTAAACGGTTCCGAGCACGTCTCGATTCACAATTGATAGGTTATATTTTGCCAATTCATATAACACATCAACTAAAACTTTATCGGTAGGTAGATACCAAGCATAATTGTTTTGATCAGTGAATAACCACTCATATTTCCCTTTTCCTATATTATATGCTTGTTCCAATACTTTTACAATCTTTTTATTATATGCTTGATACCATTTTTTAAACCCGCCATTAAACAAAGTTACATATTCTCTCTCAATGAACTGAGCATCTTCCCAAACTCTTATTAAAAGCAATCTCGACATTGTGAAATAGGCCACTCTATAGAAGTACAAATCAACAGATTTCTTAATTGTCTTGTTACTGGAATCTAACAATAAGTCGAGTTCTTTAGCCTCTATTTTCTCACTTTCTGGAACAGGATATTTTGAATCGAGACTTTGACATATTGAATAAATTTCCCTTGCTATCTGCTCCTTTCTAAGAGTGTCGTTTCTGAGTGCTTTTAAGACATATTCTTTACCTCGATTATTCTTGACGTCATCTTTTAGAGTATCTACAATGAATCGTATAGCATTAGTCAACTTCAATGTTTCATGTTCCTCTGCAAAAACCCGTTCCTCTGTAACAACCCCAAAAAGTGGGGGATAAGGCTCTGCACTAGCTATTGTCTCAATCTTTTTCTCCATAGTCAATTCTGACTTATGGAATCTTTTCACAAATCGAATAAAAGACTGCGAATTTTCATCTTTTAAATCAAATGGAACCTTCTTTTTAAAATCTTCATATAATCTTGTAAAACTGAAAGAATAATCTTCGATTTTCTTCTCGGAGTCTTTTTCATATACCACCAATTTGTCCATGTTTGTGATAATAACATATTTTGCGTGAAGATCTGCAGAGAGATATAATTTTGATTTATTATGAAATTCCTTTTCAAAATCTTCTAAATCAGAGTCGTTTCCTTTTGTTTCAAAAATGAAAGGATGGAGAAGTGTATCTATCGGAGTAAAGTCAGGCGCCATCCTGTTTTCATTCCGTTGTTCTGGAATATAGTCAATTTTGCTAAAATCCAAAATTTCCTCTAAAAATGCAGGAAATAATATTGGTTGTATGAGTGTTTTTTCGTCGGCTTTTTTGACCCCCTTAGCCAATCCTACATACACCAAATAGTTATCTGTTCTACCCACTGAATGATGAGAGTATAACTTGCCAAAAACATCGAGTAGATTTACCGTCCGTTTAATGATTTCGAAATCGTTCATTGTTACTCCAGTGTATTGGATTTACTTATTTTTTTTATATATTAATTACCTAACTAACAAACGCCATGTAGATATTAAATACCTAAGTTCTTAAGAGTTACTTTTTCACCTCTATCGGTCAATTACAGATAACCTCCATTAAGGAGTTGACTCACACATCTCTCAAAAATTGGTGTTATATCATATGCAAAAAAGTAAGAGAGAGCAAATATGAAGGGAGTTATTCCAAGAGTAGCGATGCGTTAATCTTCAAATATGGTAGGATATAGATATGGTCAAAAATATCGAAAGTTTTTTAACCTTATAAGTGCTATAATGGGTTGCGGGTAAAACCTGCATGCCAGTGTACCTTGAGGTGCACGGTTTAGTGCTTGCAGGTTCTGCATTTTGAATTTTACCAGACGTGATAAACTTCTTGGTCTTGTGTTATTATATCAATGTATTCTGAGTTTCCGTGCTCAAATTTCTGAAAACAACACCATGCGAGCAAGTCTGCGAACTGGATACCGCTCCACGAATGACTATAGCTGTGATCTATTGTTACCCTCATATGGTCTGATCCTTCGCACAGGTTTTGCAGGAAGTATCGATTAAAGTCTTCTCTAAGTAGGTGTTTCCCCTTTGATTTGTCTATCTTGATTTCCAACTGGGTGTCTTCTAGTATGATGATATTTTTAGCGAGTTTTCCAGCGACGTAGTTGTAAAGTTTGTCTTTGTTATCTTTAAGGTAGTCGCTGTAGAGTTTCTTTTTCTCAAGGACAATGTAGAATATGCGTGCATTGGGGATGTTATTGAGTTTCTTGAGCATGTGTTTTCGGACGGCATCGGAGGACTTATTAGTTTTAATTTCACAGACGTTCTTGAGTTCTTTCCGAAATTTATATCTGCGCATGTTTTTAATAATGCGATCGAGTGGTCGGTAATCTTTAACGAAGAGGGCGGCTATGACCATATAGTTTGACCCCTTCATCCCCAAGTCCCCACTTTCGTCGATGAAGATGAAACACATACAACTCGTCAACAATCTTAAATTCTAAGTATGTTAAACTTTTCACTTCTATGTCAAGGCAGGGATTATCTGTCCAAGATGTCCGATTCTCTCTAAAATACAAAATCCAAATCACATCATATCATGTCCATGAAATACTGATGGAACTCCCTTATCGGGCAGCTCTTCTAACTTCCTCGCGCCCTTATTCAGTACAGTAAAGTAATCAGAGTCTCAGCCAAACAATTACTTTTTATCATCTCTGACCATGATAGTTAAAAGGGGTGTTGTCAAATGCGAATCTCCAAGCTTCCAGAGATAGGCACGAAGTATGAGATAGAAAGTCCAAAAGGGGATAAAGTAGCGGTCATATTTTTGACGACCGGAGAAATAGAGCTCTATGTCTTAGAGGCCGGTGCAGATAAGCCTTCGGTTACGAGGTTGACCTCGGAAGAGGCACGACGTGTCGGAAGCGTTCTGACCGGAGCTTTACTCACAATAGCGCCCGAGGACGTTGAAGTATCGTTTTCCGAAATTTCTGACCTCAGAATAAACATCCATGTGTGCCAGGTAACAAAGGGTGTGGTAGGAAAGAGCATTGAGGAGCTGGCCTTCAGGAAGAAGACGGGCGTCACGATAATCGCATTATCGAGAAGGGGTAGGAGCGTCATCAGCCCGCCGCCGGAAACGGTCTTCGAAGAGGGGGACCTGATAGTTTTGATAGGGGAGAGCGAGCAAATAAAAGTATGTGCGAGGGATATCCTGGGGAAGGGTTAGATGGACTTTCTGGTTGATTTGGCCGTTGTAACGGTCTCTTGCTTAGCTCTTGGATTGTTATCGAAATATCTAAGGCAAGCCTCGATTCCTGTTTACATAATCGCAGGAATAATCCTCGGAAAGAGTGGACTCGATTTAATAACCTCCTACGAGTTCGTCGAGTGGCTGGGTAAGATCGGTGTAATCCTTCTGATGTTCTACATAGGATATGAGTTCAACTTCAAAGGCATAAAAGAGCCCGGGAGGTTGTTTGCGGGTTGCACGGACTTCGCGGTGAATTTCATCGCAGGATTTTCGCTGGGTCTCCTCATTGGCTTGAGCCTGTTAGAGGCTTTCATACTCGCATCCGCAGTTTACATCAGCAGTTCTGCCATTGCCATTTCCTCGCTGATAGAGAATAAGAGGCTGATCTACCCGGAAGCAGAGACCGTCGTGTGGCTGATGGTCTTCGAGGACATAATACTGGCAATCCTGCTCGTGGTGCTGACTTCCATTATGTCCAGCAGTCTTGCCATGATTCCCGTGTCCTTAGCAATGACTTTGTTACTCATTGTATGCATTTTGACTCTCATCAGGAGGCTAAGCAACTTCATCTCGCCTCTGTTTGAGCGTGATGATGAAATACCAATACTGCTCACTTTCGCATTATTATTCGGATTTTCAGCAATTGCATATCTCCTGAGCATTTCTGAGGTGATTGTTGCATTTTTCCTCGGCTCTGCACTCTCAGAAGTCAAGTCCTTCAAGAAGCTCTTCGGGGACACCATTTCATTTAAGAACTTATTCATCACCATCTTCTTCTTCTCCTTCGGAATGATGTTTCCATTTAAATTTGCAGGATTGCCTTCGACAGATTTTGTCTTCGCACTCCTCACGCTCATAACCCTGTCCATTTTTGGAAAGTTCGCCAGTGGCGCACTTATTGGAAAGAGACTGTACGGCTCGCTTGAAATGGGGTTAAGGGTCGGGGCATACACAACGCCAAGGGGCGAGTTTTCAATTGTGCTGCTGGCTGTTGCAATAGGAATGGGGGAGGGCATTTCTGAACTATTATTTTCGCTTGTCATTGCTTACGTAATCCTTCTTTCGATCGTGGGCGCATTCATCGCTAAACATGGGGATAGGATTGGTAAAGTGATGATGGGTGGCATTAATAAATTGCAACAAGAAAGTAAAGGTTAAAGGAGAAAATAGGGACGACCGCTATCATGCGGGATGAAAATCCATATCATATCATGTCCATGAAGTAATGATGGAGCCTCATGTCCTCGGTCAGCTCAGGATGAAATGCCAGGGCTAGCAAATTCTTCTGCCTGGCAGCTACGATGTACCCATTCAGGGTTGCCAAAATCTGCACATTCTTTTCTGCATGTATGATGGCCGGGGCTCTGATGAAGACTGCTGGGAATTTGTCACCAGGCAACACAGGCACATCCAGCAAAGCTTCAAACGACTCCTTCTGCCTCCCAAAGGCATTTCTTTTCATATGAACGTCCATTAACCCCAACAAAGGCTGCTTCGTTCTGTTTATTTGCCCATGTTTTGCGAGCAGAATGAGACCTGCGCACGTCCCAAGTATGGGAACATGTTTTTTAGCAGCGGCTTTGATTTCTGGTGCGATGCCCTCCCGCTCCATCAACCTTCCAACAGTGGTGCTTTCCCCCCCTGGAATGATGAGAGCGTCACAGCTCGGGACTATGCCTCCATGTTTAATCTGAATAACCTCGCCGCCATCCCTCTCAGCCAACACACGCTCTGCGGCTTGGACATGCTCCCCTATATTCCCCTGTAGTGCGATAACGCCGATTCTGATAACCATAATTAGCTCTACCAGCCACGCGTCTGCAGCATCTCATCCTCGGACAGAGTGTGAACATCCAACCCTTTCATCTGTCCGCCCAGGCCCTTTGATATCTCTGCCAGAACCTCTGGCTTGTCATAGTTGTTCACCGCTTCTACAATCGCCTTTGCCATTTTATCCGGATGCTCTGCCTTGAATATTCCTGAGCCGACGAAGATGCCATCAGCACCTAGACGCATCATCATGGCTGCATCTGCTGGCGTCGCTATTCCGCCTGCGGCAAAGTTCACCACCGGCAATCTCTGCATCTCGGCCGTCTCTTTTACGAGTTCGAAAGGCGCCTCCAATTCCCTGGCAACTTTCATTCGCTCTGCATCATTCATGCCCTTTAGCTCCCTTATCGAACCCATTATCTTTTTCATGTGTCTGACGGCCTCTTTTACATCACCGGTCCCCGCTTCTCCCTTGGTTCGGATCATCGCCGCACCCTCGTTGATCCTTCTCAGGGCTTCTCCCAGGTCTCTGGCCCCACAGACGAAGGGTACGGTGAATCCAACCTTATCGATGTGGTAGGTCTCATCCGCAGCCGTCAGAACCTCCGACTCATCAATCATGTCAACGCCCAATGCCTCAAGTATCTCTGCCTCGACAAAATGACCTATTCTGACCTTTGCCATCACCGGAATTGTCATCGCATCCATGATCTCAGATATGACCAGGGGATCTGCCATTCTGGCCACTCCTCCGGATTTACGAATGTCTGCTGGGACTGCATGGAGTGCCATAACCGCCACTGCTCCTGCATTTTCAGCCACTCTGGCCTGATCTGCATTGGTTACGTCCATGATGACGCCCCCTTTTTGCATTTTAGCGAAACCTCGCTTGAGCAGCTCTGTTCCATGCCGCAAACTTTCCAATTCCATCGTTATCACTTTTTGAATACTAGGTTCATAAATCTGACGATCACCTGCTGGGATGGATCTCTCTCCTGGACATCCTCCCAGACATCCGGATCAACGGCTTCGATATGTGTCTTCTCGCGCAAGGAGGGGTTTCATACAGGCCCAGCTCCAGACTCCTATGAACGGGTACGATCTCCTCTTCTTGGGACTTTGTACCGCATTTGCGGCATCGATATCCCTGATTTTTTCCAGAGGATTTCATCCGTTTTTGACATTTCGGACAGGAGGGATTGCGCACGGCGAACTGATCTTTGAGCGATGTGATTTCGATCTTCTCCAGATTAACGGTTTGGTCTTTAACGCTGCCATAGACCAGAACCTCATCTCCCACACGAAGTTGTCGAATCACATCTCTAAAATTCTTCGTCGGCTCATAGGCAGCGCAATCGATCTCGTGACCATCCTCTGCAATGGTGAAGAACACATGTCCTCCTTGGATGGAATGGGGCTGTTTTACCACAGTTCCGCCAAGAATATATGAGCGCCCATTTTTTGCAGAAGCAATCTCCCCAATCACTAGGTGAGCATCTGTACTCTGGTTGGTTTTGAAGATAATGTACCTCTCTATCCGCTCAGACTTGATCATCTTGAATGCCCTTTTGATTGCTTCGACGTCATCACCCCTGATCCCAAAAAGGACCGGGCAGGGGGAGTGCGGCGAAAAGACTGTTTTGTCATTGGTAATATCCACAGTGTCCCATGTATGAGGGTATGTCGCCCAATCCGCTTCCAGTACTGACGTCTTGTCAATACGCCTGGGAGTGCCCCAACTTTCTTTGCGCCTGTAAGCAACCAGCTCATAGGTACGATCATCCTGCAATGAGAAACCTATCGCAGCTAATGCACCGATGACGCCCCTGCCATTTTTAAAAGCATGAACCATGCCATATTTCTTCGCAAGGTCCATGGCTTCTTGGATTGTGACAACGTCTCGTACCACTTTCTCTGAGAATTTCTCTACCTCAGGAGGGATATGGCTCAATAGCACGATACCTGGGTTGGTTTCCGGATCATCTAATTCTGCCATCTCCTCTACTTTCCGAACCGCAATGTCCATTATTCCCCTTGCTTGATCTTCGTCAGCCTCGATTTCGATGGCGACCGCTCCATTCCCTCTGGTTTTATATTTAATATTTGGATTTAGCCTGATCAGCCTGGGATAACCCTTGATGCCATAGTTCTGGAGAGCTTCCACCAACACTGCGGCCAAGTAAGTGGTACACATCCCTTTCTTGGAGTCCGTATCATCGATGCCGAGTAGCACCATCTTCACCTTAGACGCATGCATGCATAATATTATATAGAATTAATGGCTGAGTGAATATCATGAGCCGAGATGCATTAATTCAGCAAGTCTTGGCCATATTATCCAAAGCAGGATTCATCGTATCAGACCGATGTGATGTGCACCCCCGAAGTTTTGATCTCGCTGCGAGAAGGGGGCGATTACTATTGTTATTAAAGGTGCTCTCCAACATCGACGGATTAAGCGAGGAGATCGCAAATGAAATAAGATGTCTGGCAAACCGTCTGATCGGCTATCCCCTAATAATAGGCGATAAAACAAGAGACACGTTTTTGGAAAATGGCGCAGTTTACCTTCGCTACGGCATTCCTTCCTTCAATGTGCGAACATTATATGATTATTTCGTCGAAGGCACCCCTCCTCTCATATATGCTGCACCAGGAGGACTATACGTCAGCATAGATGGAGATGTGTTGCGAGAGGCCCGTAAAGATAAAAATATTTCTCTGGGAGAACTGGCACGTGAGCTAGGCGTCTCTCGACGTACCATCAGTAAATACGAGGAGGGGATGGATGCGACCATTAAGATAGCACTAAAACTCGAATCCATCTTAGATGTGCCACTAGCCTGCCCCATAGACCTGTTATATTCACGATCACAAAATGAATCTCAGCTCTATCCGAATTCTGTGCCCATGATGGTGAGAGACATATTGCAAATATTTGTTGACATTGGATTTGACGTCCTGCCGATTGCACATGCACCGTTCAACGCGCTGTCACAGGAGAAAGGCATTGTGATACTCACTGGGGTCAGCAAATATAACGATAAGATGATTAAAAGAGCCAGATTGATGAGTAGTATCTCAAATGTAGCTCAGACTCACTCCGTTTTAATCGTCGAAGGTCAATCCAAAACACTGCAGATAAATGGCACGGTGCTAGTGGAAAAAGAGGAATTGGGTGAAATAGATAATTCAAGCGATTTCATTTCCCTTGTTCAGGATAGAAAAGTTAACTCTGACGCAGAATCAAATGAAAGTGACATCCAAATCATCTTTTAGAGTCCGAGATAAATTTGTTTTAACTACCAGCGAAGAGACTTTGAAGAACTTTAAGAAAATACTGATACCTGTGTAGCAACTCTTTCAAAGAGATGCAGGCTTAAAAGTAGGGGATTTTCCTAAAAATAACTCTTAATCGACAGAAGTTTTACGATACAGATTCCAAGAGAGCGAGTATGCTATGACTACGGAACCAATTCCGCCTATGAACCAGAATGAATCAAAGAATGCAGAAAAATTATTTAAGGCATGGATAAGCACTGCGAGAATATAGAACTGCAAAGGTCGATTTGTTGCAATACCATAGGCAGTAATCGATGCGCTTGCGGCATGGAATACCATCAGAGGCAATCTGACGACTATTGGCGCACCTATTGCGAGATAAACAAAAAACTCAGATATGCCAAATCCCAAACCAACTAGAAAACCTAGTATAAAAATAGACCTCTGAGATTCACCATGACGATAGAAGAGGGGATAAGCCTTTGCAAATTCCTCGATGAAGGGGGCGAAGATGGAAACTGCACATACTTCAGCATATAATCTCGGCAAAACAGTACAGAGATTGTCTGTAAATATACTAATATAGAGTGTAAGAGGTACGCTTATTATAAATCCAGAGAGAAAAAAGAAAAGTTTCTCTCTTAAGTCGGGCTTATGGGGTGCTATTAAATGTCCTACGCTCAGACGTTCTGCATCAAGCTTTTCAGCATCAGGCTTTTCACCCTCTTCTAACTCAATCATGTTTAGAGTTGCTCCCTTAGAAGTTTATTAATAAATTAGTATATATGCTTTGCCTACAATGGAGTTTTGCGCTAAATTCATGTTTGAATCTCAAGTTACCACTTTCTGCACATAAAGTCAATTGTTAGTTTTTGTGCAAAGCCTTTGAGGGAAAAGTATAAAGGGGGGCAAGCTGTATAACGGCTATTCGACCCCAATTTCCTATTTTACCATTCTAACACTCTAACTATATTTACATAGTAAATATACAAAAAAAGAGAAGGATATGGAAAATAAGAAGATGGGGCTAATAAGGAGGAGAAGAACATGGAAGATAAAAAGATAGAGGAGAGAAAGAAGACAGACTATAAGAAGATGGGGAAGATGGACTATAAGGAGAAGATAGAAAAGAAGAAGCCAATAAGAAAATGTTTTGAGGAAGATGAAGAAGAGTATGGAGATGATGATTGAGGGGGTAGATAGAAGATAAGATAGATACAAAAAGGGAGATGTAAGGAGAGGGTGTAAGGAAAGTTAGACCTATGCAATGGGTTTAATCCCACTCTCCTATGTTTCCCATAGAGTTACCCATCCTAAGCTATTTTGCATTCTTTGTATCGCCTATCTTCCTTCCATCAGTTCTTCGTAAGTTGGAACTTTTTTGGAAGGTCTGACAACGATTATGAACTCGCCTTCTCCCACGCCGAGCTTCCAAGCAAGCGTATCGCCTTCCTTTAAGTCAAACTGCTTTATTATGCCCGATGGGACTGTAGTCCTAAGCGATTCACTTATATTGTTCGCTCTTGTGAGCGTCGTTATTTGCCCGTTTGCCATTTTAATCACTCTACTCTAAGACCTCCTCATATATATAATTTTCTATCTAATTTTATACCTTAGAACATACCTAATAAAATACCTAATTTGTACCTATATTTTCAATTATTTGGGGGGGGTCAGGTTTCAGACTTTAGGTGCAACCTCCTTTGATCCGTAAATTTTATATAGAACAATAAACAATCCATTTTGCGCTATAAATTCAAAAGAGGTGTAACATAATGGCAGGACAACTGGGCGGAACGCCCATATTGATATTAAAAGAAGGCTCCGAACGGACGAGAGGAAAGGACGCGCAGAACAGGAACATACTCGCTGCTAAAGCGATTGCTTCTGCAGTCCGCACTACCTTGGGTCCCAAGGGAATGGACAAGATGCTTGTTGACCCATTGGGGGACATCGTCATCACCAATGATGGTGTGACAATTCTTAAGGAGATGGAGATCGAGCATCCTGCTGCGAAGATGATCGTAGAGGTGGCTAAGACCCAAGACGATGAAGTCGGGGATGGCACCACCGCAGCCGTAGTTATCGCGGGAGAATTGTTGAAGCAGGCCGAAGAGCTGATAGACCAAGAGGTGCATCCGACGGTCATAGCATCCGGCTACAGACTGGCTTCAGAAAAGGCAAAAGAAATCTTGCGCTCTATTGCTACAACTTTGTCTCCTGAGGATGAGGGCGCTCTTAAAAAGATAGCGGTAACATCGATGACCGGGAAGGGTGCAGCAAGAGAGGGTTTGGCTGAGCTGGCAGTGAAGGCGGACAAAGCCGTAGAAGAAGATGGCAAAGTAGATGTGGACAATATAAAGGTCGAGAAGAAAGTTGGGGGCAGCACCGAAGATTCAAAGTTGATAGAGGGAATGATCCTCGACAAGGAGAGAGTGCACCCCGGCATGCCAAAAATCGTGAAGAAGGCCAAGATAGCATTGATCAATGCTGCACTAGAGATGGAAAAAACAGAAGTGGATGCAAAGATAGAGATCACTTCACCGGATCAATTGAAATCCTTCCTGGATGAGGAAGAAAATATCCTGAGGAAAATGGTTGAAAAGATAAAGGCAAGTGGAGCAAACGTGGTATTCTGTCAAAAGGGCATCGATGACATGGTGCAACACTATCTGGCTAAGGCAGGCATTTTTGCTGTCAGAAGGGTAAAAGAGAGCGACATGAAGAAACTAGCTAGTGCAACCGGTGGCAAAATAGTCACCAACATCGACGAAATCACAAATAGCGATCTGGGCAAAGCAGGACTGGTCGAGGAGCGAAAGATCGGCGAGGAGGAAATGTTGTTCGTAGAGCAGTGTGACAATCCCAAAGCAGTTTCCTTGCTATTGAGAGGAGGCACAGAGCACGTCGTCGATGAGCTCGAGCGGGCATTACATGATGCGCTTCGCGTGGTGGGCGTTGTGATCGAAGACAAAAAACAAGTGCCTGGTGGTGGCGCATCTGAGGTAGAGGTTGCGCTCCGTTTGAGAGAATATGCTTCTTCCGTTGGCGGGAGAGAGCAACTCGCCATAGAGGCATTTGCAAATGCAATGGAATCCATTCCAAGAACGCTCGCAGAGAACGCCGGGCTGGATCCGATAGACATGCTCGTTGCGTTGCGATCTCAGCATGAGAAGGGCAAAAAGACTGCAGGGCTGGACGTTTATAAGGGAAAAGTCATCGACATGATGGAAGCGGGTGTGGTCGAACCCCTGAGGGTGAGAACCCAAGCCATTTCCTCTGCAACAGAGGCAGCGGTCATGATTCTAAGGATAGACGATGTGATCGCAGCAAGCGCGACGAAAGGGCCTGCAATGCCACCAGGTGGTCCAGGTGGTATGGGCGGCATGGGCGGCATGGAAGACTACTAGGGCAAGCCGCTGCCCTTATTTTTTTCATCTCTGATCTGAAGCGTTAAAAACGGTGAGAAAAAATAAGAACCTAAAAAACTTCTCGTGTTGATTTTAACAGCTTTGAAAACACGTCCTCCTATCCTAGAACGAGAAGGCTAAACCAAAGAGATAACACCGATGGAAACGCTCGGATCAGATGATGAAAAACCACTAAAAGTTAGATGGATATAATATATATATATATAAAAGAAAAGCTAGGCCCATCATTTCGATCTGACAACTTATATGAAAGGGACCCAAATAGTAGAGGGATATACTAAACTAACGGTGTGTGGGAATGATGGAGAAGCACACGAAATCGATGGAAAAAGAAAGTAACCATCAAGACATCCCTAGTCTCAAAGTGAGTCGAAAGAAAGACGAAAAGCCAAAAAAGAAATTAGAAGAAGAGATCGAGGTCCTAAAAAAAGAGCTGAGAGATAAAAATGAATTGGCTCAAGAATATTTAAAGCGATTACAGTATTTGCAAGCCGATTTTGAAAATTATAAGAAGAAGGTCCTAAAAGAAAGAGATGAATTTTCCAAGTATGCCGCTGAAAAGTTGATCATCAAACTACTGGAAGTATTGGATAACCTTGAGCGGGCTCTCGGCTCAGCCGGGGGCAAGAAGCCCTTAGTTAAGGGCGTGGAAATGATCCTTAAGCAATTGCAGGGCATATTGGAGTGGGAAGGGGTGACGCCCATAAAGGCCCTTGGTGAGATATTTGACCCTCATAAACATGAGGCAGTTATGGGTGTAACAACCGGGCAACATCCGGAAAACTCGGTGGTGGAGGAATTGCAGAAGGGTTATTCTTTAAAATCAAAAGTCATAAGACCGGCACTGGTCAAGGTGGAGAAGAGGTGATCTAATGGCCAAAGTGATTGGAATCGATCTCGGTACAACTAACTCATGCATGGCAGTGATGGAGGCTGGCAAGCCGACAATCATCACCAACGCAGAAGGGGGACGAATTACCCCTTCCATCGTTGGCTTTACCGATAGTGGAGAGATAGTCGTTGGAGAGGTTGCCAAGAGACAGTATATATCGAACCCAGAGCGTACGGTTGCTTCCATCAAGAGAAAGATGGGTACCAAAGAAAAAGTGAAGATTGGTAAAAAAGAATACACTCCTCAAGAGATATCTGCGATGATCCTGCAAAAGATGAAAAGGGATGCAGAGAGCCGTTTGGGAGAGAAGATAACCCAAGCAGTAATCACCGTTCCAGCTTATTTCGATGATGCTCAGAGGACAGCAACAAAAGATGCCGGAAAGATTGCGGGCTTGGAGGTGCTCCGCATAATCAATGAGCCCACAGCCTCAGCTTTAGCCTATGGACTGGATAAAGAGGAGGAGAACACCATCTTGGTATATGATCTCGGTGGGGGAACCTTTGACGTTTCGATACTAGAGCTGGGCGAGGGTGTTTTTGAAGTCCTGTCCACCGCAGGAGATACGCATCTGGGGGGTGACGACTGGGACCAGCGGATAGTAGATTGGCTCGTGGACGAGTTTAAAGAAAAAAATGGCATCGACCTAAAAGGGGATAAAATGGCGATGCAGAGGTTAAAGGATGCGGCTGAAAAGGCTAAGATAGAGCTTTCCTCTGTGTTAACGACGAACATTAACCTACCATTCATAGCTTCAGATAAAAGCGGACCAAAGCATATAGATGTTAAGCTGACGAGGGCGAAATTTGAGGGCGTGACCTCTGACCTAGTGGAGAGAACGGTAAGATCGATAGATCAGGCATTATCTGATGCTAAATTAGAGGCAAAGGACATCGACAAAGTCATCCTGGTGGGAGGGCAGACAAGAGCCCCTGCGGTCCAAAAACTTGTGAGAGATTACTTCGGCAAAGAGCCCTACAAGGACATTAACCCAGATGAATGCGTCGCTCTTGGGGCAGCAATCCAGGCAGGCGTATTGGCTGGAGAGGTAAAAGATGTGCTCCTACTGGATGTCACTCCCTTAACCTTGAGCATCGAAACATTGGGGGGCATATCCACACCCTTGGTGGAGAGGAATACCACCATCCCTACCAGAAAAAGTCAGATCTTTTCCACTGCAGCAGACAATCAACCGTCCGTGGAAATTCATGTCTTACAAGGCGAAAGAGAGATGGCGGCTTATAATAAAACCTTGGGCAAGTTCCTCTTGGCTGGAATTCCTCCCGCTCCAAGGGGTATACCCCAGATAGAGGTGACCTTTGACATCGATGCAAATGGCATTCTGAACGTCAAAGCGAAGGACCTTGGAACCGGTAAAGAGCAATCGATCACCATCCAGAGAACAGACATCCTCCCCAAGGGGGATATAGATCGAATGGTCAGAGAGGCAGAAGAACACGCAGAGGAAGATAGAAGGAAGAAAGAAGAAGTAGAGATCCGAAACAACGCTGATGCGATTGTATACTCCACGGAAAAAGCCATTGAGGAAGTGGGGGATAAACTGGATAAAGAAAAACTGGAGAAGACGAAAAAAGCAGTGGAAGAAGTCAAAGAATCCTTGAAAGGCGATGACATAGAAAAGATAAAGAAATCCACAGAGGAGCTTGCTAAGAAGTCTCAAGAGCTGTTTGCCGCCATGTATGCCGAGGCTGCCAAAAAACGAGAAGGGGAACAAAAGAAGTCCGGGGAGGATGCAGTGGATGTGGACTACGAAGTGGAGGACGAGAAAAAGTAGGGGCGTAGTGTGAAACGTGATTACTACGAAATTCTTGGGATTGACAAGAATGCTTCCCAAGAGGAAATAAAGAAAGCCTATCGTCGATTGGCTAAGAAGTACCATCCGGATATAAATCTAGATAAAAAAGAAACAGGAGAGAAATTCAAGGAAATCTCCGAGGCATATGAAATTTTAGCTGACCCTGACAAGAGAGCTAATTATGACAGGTTCGGTCATGCCGCCGTTCAAGACGCCTTCGGTAGGGGTGGTTTCTCCTGGGGGGATTTCACTCATTTTGGGGACATAGAGGACATCTTCGGCAGAGATTTCTTTGGAAGGGATATCTTCGACATATTTTTTGGCCCTAAAAAAGAGAGACACAGGTCCGCCAGAGGTGCCGATCTAAGGTATGACCTGGATATAACCCTGGAGGAGGCTGCCTTCGGCGCCACCAAAGAGGTCGAAATAGCTCGAATGGTGACCTGTGACTCTTGCGACGGATCGGGCGCTAGGCCAGGAGGTTTGAAAGTTTGCTCTGATTGCAACGGAACAGGGCAAATAAGCCAGTCTAAGAGGACTGCTTTTGGAATGTTCACATCAGTCACCACATGTAACAAATGCCGTGGAAAGGGAAAAATCATAGAATCAGTTTGCACCACCTGCCACGGCGATGGAAAAGTTCGGCGCACAAGGAAAATATCCGTAAAAATTCCGCCCGGAGTGGACATCGGCTCTCGTCTGAGAATCGTGGGAGAGGGTGAAGCAGGCATAAGGGGGGGATCTGCTGGAGATTTGTACATAATAGTTGATGTCAAGCCCCACGAGATTTTCAAGCGTGAAGGAGACGATGTCATTTGTGAGATTCCCATCAGCTTTACCCAAGCAGCCCTTGGAGCAGAGGTAGAGGCCCCAACATTGGAAGGCAAAACCAAGATTAAAATCCCCCCAGGCACGCAGACCGGAACCCTGTTTAGTTTAAAGGGGATGGGCATCCCTCACCTGAATAGAAGGGGCAAAGGAGACCAGCACGTAAAAGTGGCGGTAAAGACGCCCACGAAGCTAAGTAAAGAGCAGAAAGAATTGCTGTTAAAGCTGGAAGAGAATGAAAAATCCACGGGATTCTGGAAAAGGTGAATTTTTGTTGCGTTATGACTGCAAAGCAAAGAATTAAAAGATTAGGTAGGCAGTAAAAACTTCGCTTATTCCGCAACTTTTATTAGCTTATAGCAAGACCTCTTTTCAACCATGACGAATATCGGAGATGTAATGCGGGAGAAAGTGGTCACAGTTGACGAGAACAGTACTGTGGAAACAGCATGCAAGATCATGGGCGAAAGGCACATAGGGAGCGTTGTAGTAACACACAAAGATAAACCCTATGGGATATTCACTGAGCGGGATTTGCTATCAAAAGTCATCACAAAAGGAGCAGATATAAAAAAGGTGAAGGTCAAGGATTTTACATCAGAGCCCATAGTTACCATAAGCCCGGATTTTCATATTAGAGAGGCTGCCAGGATAATGGCTGATCTGAAAATCAAGAGACTCCTGGTAATGAAAGATGAAAAAATAATCGGGATATTCACTGCCGCGGATTTAGCAGATTTTATCGCAAAGTCCACTCTTTAGTTCGGAGGAACAATAAAATGAGTGCCGAAGGTCATCGAGATGTGAAACTAAAATGTTCAATTTGTGGTAAAGAGCTGCTGCAGAATGATTTCGGTAAAAAATGGAGAAGATGCCATTTTTGCGGAGAGCCGATTTGCTTCGATGATACACATTATTTAGGTGTTAAAACAAGAGGATTGTACAACGACTATCTTGATGTTGTCCCTGTATGCAAAAAATGTTATCCGAAGGGATTGTAAAAATTAATTTTTTTTTCAAACTTGCGTCAAATGTCTTTCCCCGTATCTGGCTTGCCATATCTGGCGCATCCAAGAATTAATTTTAATCCTATCTGATTTTAACTGAACTTAATGTAAACTATTGGTTGATATACAATTGAAAGGATATCGTTTGAACTCCAATATAGTCTGATTTTAACGCTAATTTTGAAAGAAGTAGGGTTTTTAAAAGCTCCGATTTTTAGTTAAAATTTGGATGAGAACGCTCTCATATTTCAATCCTCTTCGTCATTGGATTGTAGATGCACGTGGGATCTTCTTCTAGGAAGTCATCCTTGAAGAACCATGCTTTCTGCCTGCAGCCTCCGCATACGTCCTTATAATCGCAGACTCCACAGTTGCCCTTTAGAAACTCTTCTTTTCTGCGTAACTTGCACAGTAATTCGCATGGATTTTCATTCCAAATTTCATTGAACGTCTGCTTCTGAAGATTTCCTACTGTCTTATGAGGAGCAAAATGGCATGGGTTGACGTTTCCAAGGTAATCGACGTTTGCAACCTTGTTCCCCATAGAGCACCCCCCCGAGATCTTCAGCAACTTCCTCACAACATCCACGCGCTCTGGGTCTTCTTTCTTGAGCCTCTCTAAAATGTAAACGCCATCCATCGGCGAGTCAGTGGTCAGTATTTCGATCTCTTTATCCCTTAGCTCGATGGCCTTATCATATAGGTGTCTGAGTACCTCCACCCTCTGTGCCTTCGTGATATCCTGTACTGCGATGTTTTCACCTCTTCCAGTTGGCACCAGATGATACAGGCAAAAGCGAGGTACGTTCATTTGTACCGCCAACTTCAGCAGCGCAGGTACCTGACCCCAGTTATCTCTGGTGATAGTGATTCTGAAGCCTGTTCTCAATCCAACATCCATCGCATTCTTTAGTCCATCCATCGCCATCTTCCAGGCGCCTTGGACGCCCCTAAATCTATCGTGAATCTCTGGCGTTACTGCGTCGATGCTGACTCCCACATAACGTATATCTGCATCCCTCAATTTTTGCGCAATCTCTGGCGTGATCAACGTACCATTAGTCGAAAGGACAGTACGCAACCCCACATCTTTTGCGTGATGAACCCAAGGAAAAAAATTCTTGCTCGCAAGCGGCTCTCCTCCTGTAAAGATGAGCATTGGAATACTTGACTCAGCGAGTTCATCAATCAATCGAACGCCTTCAACCAGCGTCAATTCATTAGGATGTGGAGCAGGCGCTGCACTGGCGTAGCAGTGATCGCATCTAAGGTTGCACTCTCGTGTGATATTCCACATCACCACTGGCTTGGTCTCAGATGAGAATCTGATGAGATCATCTGGAGCTTTTGATGCAGCCATTTCTTTCGCTCGTAGAGCATCCCATACCGTTCCCTTGTCTGCTAAGACCTTCGAGAATATGATCACGTTATGATCCAACCTTTTTTATCTCATCCAACATGTTCTTAAAGGTAAATCGTTTGGGAATCACATCCACATGGACACCATTTTTCTTAAGAGCAGTTGCAGTTGCCTCTCCTATCGCAGCAATGGTTCTCTCATTCATTTTTTCGATGATGTTATGTCTTACACCTAGCTCCTCTGCGATGGTCAAGAAATTCTTCACGGTCATCGTGCTAGTGAACGTATACACATCGATCTCACCTTTCAATGCTACCTCTATCAATTGTCTTGAACGCTCATCCCTCGGTGAGATGATTTCATATACTTGGACTTCGTGAACAAAGGCGCCGTTTTTTCGTAGCCCTTTGACTAGAAGTTGGCTTCCTTGTGTGCTTCGCACCACTTCGACCTTTTTTTCTTTGACATACGGTGCCAGCATAGATACGATTCCGCTGGAGGAGTGTGTTCTCGGCATGCCATCTACATCAATGCCATGTTTTTCCAGCTCTCGTTGCGTACTAGGACCGATCGCAATGATCTTGCACTCGTTGAGCGCATCAATGAATTTTTTGGTGCAATTTGCTTTTTTCAAGACTTTAAATGCTTTTTTCAGTGTAAATCGGACCCCATTTGTGCTGGTAAAGATCACATAATCTGCCTCGCTCCCCAAAACGTGTTGGACGAAGACATCGAACTCCGGATCGCCCCTCTCTCGGAGCTCTATCATCGAAGCGGCAATCACTTTATATCCATAGGATTTGGCTAGCTCAGCGGACTCCTCTAGATGTTCTTTTGGGCGTGTGATTGCAATGATCTTCATCCCATCCTCTTGCGCAGCTTGACTACGTCGCCGATGACCATAACTGCGGGTGGTTTTACACCTACCTTTTTCGCAATATCAACGATGTTATCCAAGGTTCCCACAGTAATTCTCTCCTCCTCCGTTGTACCTCGCTCGATCAAAGCAACTGGCGTCTTCGGGTCCTTGCCATTTTTTAACAACTCATCTACGTTGCGCTGAAGATTTTTCACGCCCATCAAGATTACAAGAGTTCCCTTCAATTTTGCCAGTAGGCCCCAATCTATCGCCAATGCTTCCTTTGCTGATTCGTGTCCAGTGATGAACGTCACCATCGATGCATAATCGCGATGTGTTAGTGGAATGCCAGCATAAGCAGGTGCGGCCATGGCAGATGTGATGCCAGGAACGATCATAACTTTTATCCCAGATGCAGCTAATGCCCCCGCTTCTTCTCCCCCCCTACCAAACAGATAAGGATCTCCACCCTTGAGTCTTACGACTGTACGACCCTCTCTTACATATTTGATCAGCATCTGATTTATCTCATCCTGTTCGAATTTATGAAGGTGTGCATCTTTACCAACGTCGATTAACTCAGCTCCAGCAGGGAGTGATTTGATTATCTTATCTCCGACCAATTGATCGTACAGGATAACATCAGCTTCTTTGAGGATTTGTTCCGCTTTTTTCGTGAGCAATTCAGGGTCGCCTGGTCCAGCACCGACCAGATAGACCCTACCCTCGTATCCTTTTGATGGTTTCTTCAATTAATTCAGCCCCACCATTATTTTTTAGTTCAGTTCCTATTTCAATAGCAGCCGAGCCATAGTCTCCGACCTGGATCGAACGTTTGATGGATACGTATTGATCCCCCTCAGGCGAAAGAACTTCTGCCTGAACGGTGATTTCATCGTTGACTTGGGCCAAGATGCCCATTGGAACGATGCAGCCACCACCTAGAACTTTGAGGATGATGCGCTCCACCTCAGTCTCTATCCTGGATGCTCTGTGATCAAGTACATGAATGCATTCCTCTGCATCTGTGTCTTTTTTCGCCACCACAGCTATTGCCCCTTGGTTGGCAGAAGGTATGAATGGAAGACGTTTCATCTCTGCAACGAGGTTCAGCCTATCGAGGGCTGCCTCAGCCACGATGATCGCATCATAGTCCCCTTGTCGCAATTTTCGCAGCCTGGTATCCACGTTGCCTCTGATGTTCTGAATGACCAAATCGGGTCTGAGCCGAAGCAATTGTGCTTTTCGTCTCATGCTGGATGTGCCTATAACTGTACCCCTTGGTAGCTCATCGAGCTCGTAATCGCTGACCAGCGCATCATAAGGTGAGCTGCGGCGTAAAACCGCAGCCATGACCAGCTCTTTTGGTCGTTCAGTTGGCAGGTCCTTCATGCTATGCACGGCTATATCTATTTCTCCCTCCAGCATCATCTCATCGATCTCTCTGATGAAGACGCCAAAACCAGAGAACTCTCGCAATGGGCGGTCAGCAAAGGCATCACCAGTTGTCTTGACGATCCTTATATCGGATTCGATTCCTTTTTCCCGTAGCAATGCACGCACAATCTCTGTCTGCGCTAGTGCAAGTGCGCTGCCCCTGGACCCGATTATCATGCTAGGTTTGCCTCATATGCATTGATCGTTCTCTCGACATCGCCTGTTGAATGGGCTGAGGAAAGAAAATCGCTCTCAAACTGGGAGGGGGGAAGAAATATCCCGCTCTTAAGCATTCGACCAAAAAACTCAAGATAGGCTTTACTGTCACACTTAAACGCATCTTGATAGTTGTGCACCTCACCTCCAAAAAAAATCTTGAAGATGGATCCGACGCCAGCAACCGTATAATCAAGTCCATGATCGTCTACGATATCACGCAACCTAGCACGTAGTTCATCTCCCATCGAATTCACCTTTTGATGGATTTTTTTTCTATGTAGCACATCTATTGTCGCCAAGCCAGCCGTAAGTGAAACAGGATTGCCATTGAAGGTTCCAGCCTGATAGACTTTACCTGCTGGCGATATGTTTTCCATGATCTCTTTTTTTCCGCCGAAGACACCTATGGGAAAACCACCTCCCAGAATCTTACCCAGCGTGGTCATGTCTGGCGTGATGCCATACCATTCTTGAGCACCGCCCATCTCCAGTCGAAAGCCGGTGATGACCTCGTCGAATATGAGTACGATGTCGTTTTCTTTTGTCAAGGTGCGCACCTCTTGTAGATACCTCTCTTCTGGTAAAATCGGCCCTACATTGCCCATCACAGGTTCCAGTATGACTGCAGCTATGTCATGGTGATATCCATCCATCGCATCGGTCATCGCTTCTATATCATTGAAAGGAACCTGTAGCGTGTGTTTTGTGAAATCTGGCGGAATGCCCAGTGAATCAGGAGTTCCCAGAGATGTGGCGCCAGACCCTGCTTTCACTAGAACGGCATCATGTGCACCATGAAATCCGCCCTCGATCTTTATGATCTTGTCTTTACCTGTAAAGCCACGTGCAGCCCTTATTGCGCCCATGGTAGCTTCCGTCCCAGTGTTGACGAAACGTACCATGTCGATGCTTGGATAATACTTAACTATCTCTTTGGCAAGAGCTATCTCTTGCTCAATCGGCGTCCCATAGATCCATCCCTTATCCAATTGGCGCACGATGGTCCTCTTCACAGCAGGAGGATTATGCCCGAGGATCAGAGGGCCATATGCCATACAATAATCTACGTATTCATTGCCGTCCACATCAAATATCTTTGAGCCCCTCGCAAAAGCAGTATAGAAAGGATACGGCTTTATGGCCCGAACAGGAGAACTCACTCCCCCAGGGAGAAGTTCTCTGGCTTCATTGAAGAATTCTTCCGATCTCATCTGAGCCACTCCGCAATCTCTTTGGCAAAATACGTTAGGATCAGATCGGCACCAGCCCTTCTGACTGCCAACAGGGACTCCATAACAGCCGTCTTTTCATCCAGCCAACCCTTTTCTGCGGCAGCCTTGACCATTGCATACTCGCCGCTGACGTTATAAGCCGCTAATGGAACACCAAACTCTGCCTTGACCCGATATATTATGTCTAAATATGGCAGTGCTGGTTTGATTAGTATGATGTCTGCACCCTCTTGTAGGTCCAATGACACTTCTCTCAGTGCCTCATCAGAATTGGCAGGGTCCATTTGATATGTGGCTCTGTCGCCAAACGCATATCCTGATTCGGCTGCCTCCCTGAAGGGAGCGTAGAAGGCTGAGGCGTACTTCACTGCATAGGACATTATGATCGTATCAGAAAAACCATCATCATCCAAGGCAGTTCTTATTGCATCTACCATTCCATCCATCATACCACTTGGAGCTACGATATCTGCCCCTGCTTCTGCATGACTGACTGCAGTCTTTGCAAGAATGTCCAACGTCGGATCGTTCAAGACTTTTTCATTCTCAACGACGCCGCAATGTCCGTGCGTCATGTATTCACAGAGGCAGACATCTGTGATCACAACAATATCCACTTCATCCTTGATCGCTCGTATCGCTCTCTGGATAATGCCATCTGGATCATATGCTGAACTTCCGATTTCATCTTTGTGGGAGGGGATGCCAAATAAGATGACGGCAGGAATGTCAAGGTCAGATACAGCCCTAACTTCATCCGCTATGCCAGTTAGGGGGAAACGAAACTGCCCAGGCATGGATTTGATCGGCACTGGCCTAGTACTTCTTTCATCCACGAACAGGGGGTATATCAGATTTCTCGTTGTTAGAGCTGTCTCTCTTACCATGGCACGCACCTTGGTCTGGCGCAACCGTCGCATTCTAAAGTCAGGGAACATATCTTCTTTTCACCTCACAGCCTGAACAATTTGGAGACGGATCGCAGAAAGTCCTCTTTTCCGTTTTCTGCCTCTTCTCTAAGTCTTTTAGTTGGCTGGGCAAGCATCTTTTTGACCAGCGAGGCAGTCAAATCATCTACGATCTCAATTTGGTCCTCGTCCAACTCTCTGATAGATCTCAGCCTATTGATTGCCCTCTTCTGCTCTTGGACTCTGATCATCTCAAACTGAGAATATAATGATGAGACGACTTCATCGGCTCTTTGCCGCTTGTAGTGTTTTTCCAACAATTCGAGTTCTTCCTCGATGATCCTTTCGACCTTTATAGCTTCAGCTTTCCTTTTTTCCAGATTTTTGTCCCTTATGATTCTCAGAGAGTCAATATTATGCAACTCAATGTTTGGAATCTCTGCCACGGACTCCTCTATGTCCCTAGGGGTTGCGATGTCTATGATAAGTATCTTTTTATCCAAGGCAGCCTCTCGCATCATTTTTGTCGTGATGATGAAATGTGGAGCTGCGGTTGCGCTAATGACAACATCCGATTGAGGGAGGTATTCCATGATCTCCTCAAAATGTATGGCCTTACCGCCCAATTCTCTGGCTAACTCCAACGCATTCTCATGCATTCGACTCGAGACGAAGATCGAATGAAGATTTCTCTGCGATAGTGCTCTTGCCACCAAAGAGCCCATCTCACCCGCACCGATGACCGTGACCGTTTTATCTTCTAAATCGCCAAGAATCTGCTCAGCCAATTCAACGGCAGTGGAACCTATGGAAACTGCCCCTACATTGATGTTGCTTTCCGTCCTTGCCCTTTTGCCAACGCTGATGGACTTGCTGAAAGCCATACCCAGATTTTTGCCAACCGTGCCAACCTTTTTTGCTAGACTGAACGCATCCTTGATTTGCCCAAGGATCTGATTCTCGCCGATGATCATTGACTCAAGACCTGTTGCAAGCCTAAGCAGGTGTCGAAGCGACTCCTCACGGTCATAGAATCTGATGATGTTTTCTGGGATGCTTTTTTGTTTGAGATATTCTCTAAGCGACAGATTGCCATTAGAAGAGTTGATATAGATTTCGACTCTATTACACGTTTGAAGTGTTATGCATTCATCGATGCCACTAAGAGAGTGTATCTCCTTCAGCGTATCCTCAAGATTTTCTGCTCTTGCACGCTCAATATCTCCTATGCTCGCCCATTCATGAGTGATTGCCATGCTGAATATTTCTGGCATCGCATCACTTATTACAGCATAATTGACTTAAGCGTTTTTCGCTCGGCTAATAGCGGTCTTGCAAACGCCTTTGTGTCCAAGTAGACTAAAAAGCTCTCCGTTTTCAACCGAGAGCCAATCACATTCAAGCCCTATCAATCCATTTGGATATTGCTAAGTCGCGAGCTTTATCATAGTCGCCCATGCTCTGCCATATCTCCTCATCGAATAGGATACTCAATAGAATTCTTTTTCTGAGCTTATGGTCCTTGACTTGCTGCTTCAATAGCGCCCTAATCTCGCACTGGAGCTTGACCATATCTGCATATTTCTCATCTATGATGTGCTCTACTTTCTTTCTGATGAGCTTTGACATTGCAGGGCTTTTACCCAATGTGGAGATGCCGATCGTAATATCTCCTCGCTTGAGGACAGAGGGAATGATGACGTCATCCACTCTATCCACAGAGTTCACCAGTATCTTGTGCTTCTTTGCCATCGCTGTGATCTTCGAGTTCAACGCCAAGTCGTCGGTAGCAGGAACTACCATAAATGCATCCTTGATGAGGGACTCAATTTTTATGTTTCCAAGATCGCTCTCAATCAATTTGATATATCCTTCATCTTTTAATTTGCATAGCGTTGAAGTAAAATCCTTGCTTACCACTGTAAGATCTGCACCTTGGAACAGCTTCGCCTTTCTCTCACCCACAAGCCCACCGCCAAATATGACGATTTTTTTGCTCTCGAGATCGATGACCAATGGAAGCAGCTTACTCAATTTGAAGTCCCACCTTTTTGAGCTCTCGTTCGCTAAACAACATCTCATAATCATATATGCCAGTCGCCTCAGCTATGCGCTCTGCTATGGCCTTGCATTCCTCTTTATCATGTCCATGCACCATCGCAAATACATTGTATCCCCATTTATTGGATCGCAAACGTTCATAGCAATGCGTAACCTCATCGAAAGATGCGATGATCCCTCCTACTTCATCCACCCTTTCTGAAGGCACAGCCCAAACGCACATCGCGTTTGCAACAATGCCAACTCTCCTATGCGCAATGGATGCGCCAAACCTATGGATGATGCCCGTATCCCTCAATTTTTTAAGTCTGGTTGTGACCTCTTCCTCCGAAATCCCTAGGGACGTAGCTATCTCAGCAAATGGCGTGGGTATTAGTGGAATTCCATCTTGCGTGAGCTTGAGCAATTTTACATCCATATCGTCCATTAGAATCACTTCATATCGAATTTTACCCTTATCTTGAACATTTTTGTTGCAGGAAGATCGATGGTCTCGTAGCCAAGCTTTTTTATTTCCCCTAGTATCTCTTCCAACCTCTTTTTGCTACGTGCAGAGATGGTAAACCAGACATTGTATCTGTGGGAGCGCAGATAGTTATGCGTTACCTCTGGATATTCATTGATTATGGCTGCTGTTGCATCTATCTTTTCGAAGGGCACGCTCATCGCCACTAAAGTGCTAATACCACCCAATTTTTTTATATCGATGATGGGCCCTAGGCGTCTGATTGCACCTTCTTCCAGAAGTCTTTTGACACGCGATATGGCGTCTTCTTCGCTGATTCCAAGTCTCTTGCCCAACTCCTCGAAAGGTTGAGATACGAGCGGTAATTCATCTTGCAACATATTCAGGAGACTCTTATCGAGGGCATCAAGCCTCATAGCAAATTCCTCGGTTGATATATACAGCACGGCTCCTCTGCCATATAATCACCAGTGGCAGCATACGCCCTTGCTCTACAACCGCCACAAACCCTTTTGAATTCACAGATGCCGCATTTGCCCTTTAATGTGTTAAAGTCCCTCAGGTTTTTAAAAACTCTTGATTGATGCCAAATTTGTTCGAACGATTGCTCCCTGATACTTCCCGCTAGTACAGGTAAGTAACCACAGGGGTATACCTCGCCTATTTTCGAGATGAAGCAGAATCCGGTGCCAGCTAGACACCCTCTGGTCATCATCGAAAGCCCACTTGCCTTTTCTGCTCTCCTCGACCTTTGATGCATGATCCTGAAGTAGTGTGGAGCGCATGTGGCTTTTAGCTGTAGCTGTACTTTCCCTTGCATGTCACAGAGCCAGCTTAACACGCGCTCATATTCCTCTGGCAGGATTTCATCTCCCTCGATAGCCTTTCCCCTGCCAACGGGTACAAACAAAAAGATGTGCAAGGCATCCGCCCCCAGCTCCAAGGATAAGTCCAAAATCTTTGGTATTTCCCCCATATTACGCTTTGTAACGGTCGTATTGATCTGAAAACTTAGATGTGCCTCTTTGAGCGCATTTATGCCCCTTAATGCGCCTTCGAACGCACCAAGCGTGCCCCTAAAGTCATCATGCGCCTTAGCACTTGCCCCATCTAAACTGATGCTAATACGCTGCACTCCTGCCTTTTTCAATTTGGCAGCTATTTCTGGGGTGAGAAGCGTCCCATTTGTCGCTAGGACCACTCGCATCCCCTTATCAGTTCCATACGCCGCAATCTCATATACGTCTTCCCTGAGCAACGGTTCACCGCCACTGAGAATCAATATCGGATCGGCAAATTTCGTTATATCATCGATGAGGTGCTTTGCCTCCTCTGTAGAGAGCTCACTCTCGTCACGCTCTTTTGTAGCAGAGGCTCTACAATGTACACATTTCAGATTACAAGCGCCAGTGAGCTCCCATGCAATTAACCTTGGCAAAAATGGGACCATTTTGATCATCGAACATTTAGAACACTTATTAACCTTAATTAGTTATGTATGGTATGCGTAGATGTATGTATTCATGATTCTGACAACTCTTCTGGACTTGCCCCCTTTGGGCGTAAATTTATCTCGATTTCCCAGGTTCAAAGACGAGCGATGCCAAAATAGTTGCCGTAGTTATTAAGCTGGCAAAAAGTGCATGAATTCCGCCAACAGGAAATAATAAATGTTTGTTGTATCGATTGAGATAACAATTATGGGCTATTAAACTAAATCATGTAAAAGGTTGAATCGTATCGCATAAAATAAAAAACAAGTTTTAGAACTTCGGGGATTATATATGCAAATATTAGCCATAGATGTGGGTGTCGGAACACAGGACCTTCTGCTTTATGATAGCGACGAGAGGATTGAAAACTGCATAAAGATGGTGCTGCCCACACAGACAAAAATCGTCGCCAAAAAGATCGCTGAGACGACTCATGAGGGTAAAGACATATTCTTGACCGGGGGAACCATGGGAGGCGGGCCAAGCACAAAAGCTGTCAAAGACCACATAGGGGCTGGTCTCAATGTGTATGCCACCGAATCTGCTGCCCTGACACTGTATGACAATCTGCAGAAGGTGAAAGACCTTGGCGTCAAGATTGTAGACGAGGCCCCCAAAAATGTGACACGCATCGAAACCAGGGATGTGGATATCGACGCAATCAAGCGTATATTATCCATGTTTGACGTCGAAGTCCCTAAAAAAGTCGCTATAGCCGTCCAAGACCACGGCTATTCGCCCAGAATGAGCAACCGCATTTTCAGATTCCAACACATCAAAAAGTTCATGGAGATGGGCGGGAACCTTTCATCTTTTGTCTATGTCTATAAAGATAACCTGCCTCCGTACCTAACCAGGATGGAGGCTGTGGCAAAGAGCTTAAGAGGCTATGATGTGGCTCTGACTGATACGGGGATAGCTGCAATTTGGGGTGCATTGACCGATCCTCCCATAATGGAAAAAGATCCTGTAATATTGATAAACGTCGGAAACGGTCACACGTTAGGAGCGTTGATGAGCGGCAAGACCATTGCAGGACTGTTTGAGCACCATACCCACTGCATGAACGCGGAAAAACTGGATGAATATATTGTAAAATTGGGGGAGGGGACGCTCACTTTCGATGAGATTTTTGATGACGGGGGTCATGGCTGTTTCATAAATGATGCCCCAGGTTTTGATGAGGTGGAGTTGATCGCAGTTACGGGTCCGAGGAGGTCCATGGCACGTGATTCAAAACTGGACCTCTATTTTGCAGCCCCGCATGGGGATATGATGATGACAGGGTGCTTTGGACTGGTCGAGGCTTATAAACACAAGTTTGGGGGATGCTGAGAGCTTGAGGGCCCTGTTAGTCCATCCCCCCTGTGAGAGGGAAATATATCAACGATTTTTGGGACTTACCGCACCACCGACTGGATTGGCCTATGTGGCTGCGGCGTTAGAGAAAGATAATGAAGTCAAGATCATTGACATGCCGGCCGAAAAAAAGGATATGGCAAAGGTCAAAAAGGAGATTGAGACTTTTAAGCCTGATATGCTGGGGGTGTACTGTGCGACCTATCGAGTCAACCATGCCAACCAGGTCGTCAACGCTACAAAAGAGGTTGACGCTAACATTAGAACGATAATGGGAGGCCCGCATGCCTCCCTGCTGGCAGAGGAGGTCTTGAGGGAAAATCCGAACCTCGATGTGGTGGTATGCGGCGAAGGTGACATCACCGTGCCAGAGCTGGCCAATGCCTGGGAGTCGGGAGAGCTGGCCAAGGTGAAAGGAATAGCTTTTCGAGAGAACGGACGCATCGTAAGAAATCCTCCGAGACCATTGATCGATGATCTGGATGGGCTTCCCTATCCTGCAAGGCATTTGTTGCCCATGGATAAGTACAGACTGTTTGAAACCTTCAGGATGGCTACAATGGTCTCAAGCAGGGGATGCCCCTATGGGTGCCATTATTGCAGCGTGTCAGCCATATATGGCAGAAAATGGAGAGCCAGAAGTGCGAAAAATGTCGTGGATGAGATGGAGCATTTGTGCGACAGCTATGACCTCGACCTGATCATGTTCTTTGACGACAACTTCGATCTGGACAGGAAAAGAACCGAGAATATATGCGATGAAATAACGGAAAGGGGGCTGGAGATTCCCTGGGGCTATGAGAGCTCGATCCTGAGCACCGACAGACACCACCTGAAAAAATTGGGAGAGGCGGGATGCAGGATAATCTCATACGGCATAGAGACCACCTCTCAAAAGTCGATCACGACCATGAAGAAGGACATCAGCACCTGGGAGATGAAAGAGGTCATGGATGATTCAAAAGACATGGGCATGCTGAGGATAGCCAACGTCATATTGGGTCTGCCGGGAGAGACGAGAGAGGATGTAGAAGAGAGCATAGAGCTGATGAAAGAGTTAAGCCCGGAATATCCGCTGTTTTTCCTGCCCACACCATACCCAGGAACGAAGTTTCATGACACCGCAGAAAAAATGGGAATGATCAAAGAGCTGGACTGGAGCAAGTACACCACAGCCAACCCGATCATAGAGACGCAAGAGCTCTCACTAAAGGAAGTGAGAGAGCTGAACGCAAAAGCCTACAAGGATTTTTATCTGAGGTCAAGTGCGATAAAAAACAATCTCAGGATGTTATCCAAGTTCACAAAAGAAGGGGTGATAAAGCCAAGGCATATCCCAGGTTTGGCATATCACCAGATGAAGACATGGGTGTGGCTTTTGAGAATGTGAGAAGGATTAAATTAATTTTTTGGTATTTAAAAACTATTTTACAACTATCTTGGTGTTAATCAACGAGGTAGTTCAAGTTTAAATAAGGTGAAAAAGAAAAGAGTGAAAGAAGAGAAGTAATGAATAAAAAACTGAACGTTGTCTTTAAAGAAGAATATGTAAAGGATTACGATGTACTCCTCGCAAACAACGATACTTTGAAGTTTCTAAACACGATCCCAGAAGATGAAAAGATTAAGCTCATAGTCACTTCGCCTCCTTATAATATAGGGAAGATCTATGAGAAAAGGCAAAAATTTGAAGATTATCTGAATTGGCAAAAAGAGGTCATTGGAAGATGTAAACAAATATTAAGTGATAACGGAAGTATATGCTGGGAGATAGGAAATTATATAGAAAATGGCGAGGTTTTTCCTCTTGACGCATATTTCTATGATATTTTTAAGGATTTGAATATGAAGATGAGAAATCGTATAATATGGCGATTTGGTCATGGTTTACATGCATCTAAACGTTTTTCTGGTAGATATGAGACAATTATGTGGTTTACTAAAAATGATAATTACACCTTTAATCTCGACGCTGTTAGAATACCTATCAAATACCCTGGTAAAAGATATTATAAAGGGAAAAATAAGGGCTTACCATCATGTAATCCTTTAGGTAAAAATCCTTCTGATATCTGGGATGTTATGATAAGAGATTGGGATGGCGAGGTTTGGGATATACCTAATGTGAAATCTAACCATCCAGAAAAGACTATTCATCCTTGTCAATTCCCTATCGAACTTATAGAGAGGTTAGTTCTTGCTTTAACTAATGAAGGAGATATTGTTCTTGATCCTTTTGTTGGTGTGGGATCAACAATTTTAGCCGCAGTAATTCATAATAGGCGTGCTGTTGGTGTTGATTATTCTGAAGAATATCTAAAAATAGCAATGTGCAGAATAAAAGAATATGAAAAAGGGAAACTTAAAAAACGTCCTTTTGGAAAGCCGGTATACCGACCCAAAGGCACTGAAAAAGTAGCTCGACCTCCAGAGGAGTGGAAAATGAAAAAGATTAATGAATTCTAATAGGGGGTAATTAATGGAGATCATTGCAGAATTTTCTTTTAAAAATGGGAAAGAATTCATAGGAAAAAATCATAAAGCCGAACTCAAAGAGATTAAAAAGATTATATCTTCTGTTGACGCCTCCCTCCTTAAAACAAAGATTAGCAAGGAAAAAACAATGAATGGCAAGGCTCTATATTCTCCTAAAGAATTGAACAAAGTATTCGATATGTTGTTTAAAGAGAGGGGGTGGAAAACTACTAGGATTAGTGTTGAAACAGAAATTCCTGAAATAGGGCAAATTCATAAGGGCTTTAGAGAGATGGATGCAGTTAAAAATAAGCTAGGTGTAGAAGTTCAATTTGGAAAGTACGCATTTATGGTTTACAATGTATGTGCAAAAATGACGATTTTTGCTAAGCAAGAAATCATCGATTCTGGTGTGGAAATAGTTCCCATGTTAAGCCTCGCAAGAGAGATGTCTTCTGGCGTATCATATTTTGAGCAGATGAAAACAGATTTGGAATGTAGAGGAGAGAGCAATATAGATATACCTACCTTAATTTTAGGCGTAGATGTTACTAAATCTAAAACTGTTCAAAAATAACTTAAATTTTGTCTAAAATTCAAATGAAATGTCAAATAAATCACTTAGCACTTTACAAACTAATAATCTAAAATCCCAAATATCTTCCTCAGTTATATCTAGTGTTGCTGTTTCATGATATAAAGAATTTCTAAGATTATGGAAAAAATCTATCTGTGTCCAAATAGCTTCTTCAAAATTGTAGTTATCCCTCATTGTTGATATCAAACCTTGTCTAAATCTTCTTTGGCTTTGACTTAATGGAAAACGAAGTACATTAACTATATATTCCTTGAAGGCAATCTCTAAACAACTATCCAGCAGAATCAATGAATATCTATTTTTATTTTGTAATTTCGATTGCAATATCATGTCTACAGCCAATATGTTCTCCAATAAACCTCTAGTCCAAGGAGAATTTCTTAGAACCATTATATTTTGGCGATTTGCTCTTTCATTGCGGGTGATACGACCTGGTGGAATATCTGGGAAGTCATCATCATTTTCGTTACGACTAGTTAAATCGACATTTTCAATTGTTCCTGTAGCATAAGGCACTATCTCTTCCTCGGCACTAGATGATAATCTTCTACTCAACTGCACATAAGGCTTAGCAAATTTTAAAACCAAATTCATAATCTGTTTATAGGTTGGATTTAGTGTATCAATATCGGATTTAGTACTATTCCAAGGCATATCTTTGTTCTTTCCATTCAATTTTATTATACCATAAAATCGTGCTATAGATGGGTGCGGAGAACCAAGAAGCCCCTTTGTAAAACCAAGTCTATAATCCTTTACGTGTTTTACAATTAAACGATCATTACAGTACAAATCAAAACCGTATTCGCCTATAATACTCGCCTCAAACCTTAACCCAACAATTATCTCACAATGAATAGAATCATTAGATCGACCTAATAGCTTGAATATATATCTTCTTGGATGACGATTCGGAGGATATGTCCAATCTTCAAATAGTGTCGGTCTAATACTCGTACCATTTAACTTAATTCTTACATTTCTATTCTTGATATAGTAATAATAAATTTCTCCTAACTTTCTTTTCAATTCGTCTATTATGGCTTCATTGAAATCAAATTTGAGATCTCTCAGTTTGAATATAGTTTTTCCTTCCTCAATGTTTTGTGTCCGATATTTTGGTATCTCCCACGAATCGGTATTTACCCACTCATCATCAACGACTATTTTAAAAGTATCTTCACCAGCAAATCTACTAATTGTTTCGGAGTAATGCGAAAGTGCAATTAATGCCCGTTTAGATCCTATTCCGAATATACCAATTGTCTCCTCCTCTTCAGTTCTTTCTGTCCCACCAGGTCAGGTTGAATAATCATATTTAGATTCTCTTCCTTTATTCCACCTGAGTTATCTTCATATTGAATTGTTTGTTCTACTTCATCCATAAAAATAGATATCACAAGAGAGAGTTCGTTATTCTGAAGAGTCATTTTGTCAATAGAGTTATCAATCATTTCACAAATTCCTCTTCTGAGATCAATGTCTTTTGACACTGCTAGTAAAATCTTTTTGTCTGGAGTCGCATCAATATTTTCTATGAACTCCTCTGGCATTTAACCACCTATGCTTTATAGTTTAGAGTGCTAGTATATAATATTATATTTTTATTTAAGATTTTTACTAGATGGATTATAAAACCTATTTTTAAAACTTTTTTTCTTTTAATCTCCTTTTGGTATTTAAATTGAAGAAATATCAATTTTTAAAAGCTTCTTAAAATCGAAAAAAATGCCTATGTAATTAATATTGTTATATTATAGAAAAAGCAGTATAAGAAATAATGCAAGCCCTATCATACATACAGCAATTCCTGCGGTTACAAGCATTTCTTTTTTATGTTTCTCATCTTTTGTAAGAGGCCTGATTTTTCCTTCTTTTCTATATTTATCTTCAATTGATTGACCCAATGCTAATCCAAAAGCAACCCCAAGTGCAGGTCCTATCCCAATTAATCCCGGATTTTCTAAAGCAAAACTGAGCGGGACTCCAATCCCTGTAAAGATGGCAATACCTATTCCCATCCACATTCCTACAAAATGACCTTCAGGATAAGTCTTGTTTTTTCTTCCTCTTTCACAAAAATATAAATTAAGACTAGGATATTTAAAAATTCTGTTCATTAGATTCAAAAATAAAAAAAATCAAAAAAATAGAGTTGGTGAAGGTCGCACTCAAATCAAACCGAACTACGTTAACCCTTCCAAAGCTTGTACACGGCAAACACTACCAGCAGGTAGGCTATCGTCCGAATGACGATGAGCAGAACTTCCAGAGCATCCTTAAGACCGAGCAGTGTCATAGCGTGCGAAAAGCCGAAAAGGCCGAAGGCCAAACCCACGTATAGAGCCGTCTTGTTCTTGCTCTTTTGATAAGTCCACAAGCCCAGTCCCAGTATTATGACGGACAGCACCAGGTTCACCACGTATATGGGGTCCCACACAAAAGCCATTATTGGTCACCTCCTTTAATCATTAGATACTTCCTGTATTATATAACCTTTTAAGACATCTTTGATAAATCTAAAGAAGTATCAAATAGTAAGCGATATATTTTAGACGATTGGAGAAAATGACCACAGAGAACCAGAAGCGGGTATTTGTCATCGGGCACACGCATCCTGACTCGGATTCCGTCTGCTCCGCTATCGGCTATGCCTACCTCAAGAACGCCCTCGATAAAAAGCACCAGTATGTCCCTGCCAGTGCGGGCGATTTGAACGGTGAGACTAAATTTGTGCTCTCTAGATTCAACTTCGAGCACCCGATGAAGATGGAGAGTCTTGCAGCCAACGTAGGCGATATGGACTTGAGGAAACCCATTGTCGCATCGCCCAACGATTCGATACGGGACGTTGCATCTTTAATGAGGGAGAAAGCCATCCGTACTGTGCCGATCGTCGACCCGGAGGGAAAGCTCCTGGGAATCGTGGGACTTCGAGACATCGCAGAATATTACATCGCCAATCTGGGACGCAGGGATTTATCCACCACACCGATTGACCTGAACACCCTAATCAGAGCCTTAAATGGAAACGTGATCGTTAATCCTCAAAAGTTAAACAAATTAACCGGCAGGGTATTTATTGCGGCAATGCAGAGACTGACAATTTTAGACAGAATACACGCCGGCGACGTAGTCATTTTGGGCGATAGGACAGACATCCAATTGGATTTGATTAAAAAGGGATGCTCAGCCCTTATAATTACCGGCAATTCTCCGATTAGCCCTGAAGTCACGAGAGAGGCATCAAGGTCTGATACATTGCTCATCTCTTCGCCCCACGATACCCTCACTACTGCCAGATTGCTCGAGTTGTCCACGCCGCTTTATTCGATAATGTCCAAGAATGTGCCGGTCGCTGAACGGTATACGCGAATTGCAGAATTAAGACGGAAGGTTTTGGAGTCCGATTATCGCAGTGCGTTAATCGTAGACAGCGAACTTCGATTACTCGGCATCGTCACTCGGACCGATTTACTGCAGCCCATACAAAAGAAGGTCATTTTGGTCGATCATAATGAAATATCTCAGGCGGTTGATGGCGTGCAAGAGGCGAATATATTGGAGATCATCGACCATCACCGAGTCGGCGATATATCAACCCTCATGCCCATTCGCGTTCACAATGAGCCGATTGGCAGCACCTGCACAATTGTGGCAGAGCAGATGCTGCTTCATCAAATTGCCATTCCTGAAGATATGGCGGGATTACTGCTCTCAGGATTGCTGTCTGATACACTAATGTTGACTTTATCCACCACCACCGATCTCGACAAAGAGTTAGCACGTAAATTAGCCCGTATCGCGCATGTCAGGATAGAGGAATATGGCAAAGAGCTTTTGACGGCATGTATAAGCCTAAAGGGAAAATCCGGCAGAGAGATCCTGCTTCATGATTTTAAGGAATACGAACTCGGGGGTAAGAGAATTGCCGTTGGGCAAGTGATGGTGATAGATAAAGAGGACATAAAGGCTAAAGAAAGCGATATAAAGGCAGCAATGGAGAGCTTACGTGCGGAGAAGCGCTACGATTTGGTCGTTCTCCTGATTATGAACCCCCTGGAATCAGGTGAGGAGCTTATGGTCACAGGCGAGAAGTGGCTAATAGAGAAGGCTTTTGAAATTGAGATAAAAAACGACAAAGGTTTTATTCCCCAGATTTTATCGAGGAAAAAGGACTTCATTCCGAAGATCGGTTATGTATGCACTACTTCCTGAGCATACCCTTGATTCGCGGCTCGCATAAGAGCTTGATCGATGGGATTTTACTTTTTTAATATATATCTAAGTAAGAATGAAATTTAAAATTTTAAACCTATCCTGTATTTCTTTTAACCTATTCGCTTCGCTTAAGGCTCAATTACTCAGAATCTAACCAGGCTGTTCCACAGCGTTTACAGACATCTTTCATGCACCAATCATGGTATATGGCACCGCATATTGAGCAGGTGGTCGCCTCTGTCTCGTCCACCTCGATGCCACAACCGTCACATATGCCAACTACCTCTGCTTCAAGCTCCTCATCTTCATCTAATGATTCTTCTTCAGGGTCTTCATATTTCATGATATCACTATGCGTGAATGAAATACTATTTATACTTTTCCAAGCACTATGGTAACGATAGAATGACATGGTATGCTGACCTGATCGAATCAAGTGAATCAACAACTTCATTTATCCGAAGAAAGTTCAAAAACGCAAAATTTGAGGTGGTCAGGCAATATGGGCACAAGGATGGCATCATCAGAGAGTCACGCTTCGTATTGGACGGCAAAAAACTGGTCACCAGCAAGGTCATCATTCCCATTGACAACCCCTCTGATTTTTTGCAGTTGATAAATAAAAAAGAGCTGACTATCGGCGATATCCTGGAGAGAAAAGGATTTCGGGTGGAAAAATATGTGAGATCCCATGGCAAATCCTCTAAGCACTACACGATAAAGGGAGACGTATGCATGGAGATATTTGAGGAGTATTTTGAAGATGGCTGATCAGATGTCATACGATATAATAGTGGTCGGAGCCAGTCCTGCTGGTTTGATGGCAGCGTGGAAAGCTTCACAGGCGGGATCGAGCGTATTGCTTTTGGATAAAAAGGAGCGAATTGGGGATGGACCGCACCCGGCAGACACGACGTTTGAGGGTATGTTTAAAATAACCGGCTTAAGCATCCAAAAAGAATACGTGATTCATGGGTTAAGGGGCATGCACATCGTATCCCCGTCTGGCTTCAGAATTGTAATCAACAGCCCGGGATTCGCCATCGATAGAGCTATGTTCGATGAATATTACGCTGGAATTGCCCGGGATTCGGGTGCCGAGATCAAGACAGGCTCAAGGGCCATTGACCTAACACTTGGCGATGAGACTCAGGAGGTGACCACAAGAGAGAATAACGAGAAGAGAGCTTATAAGGCAAAGATCGTCATCGGAGCTGACGGCATAGAATCGTCCATCCCCCATTGGGCTGGATTGAAATCCATGAAGCATCCAGAGGAGATGGCCTCAGCAGTTCAAGCAGAAATGATCGGCGTTGAGACAGAGTACCCAGACTATTTTCAATATCACATAGGGCGGTCGGTGGCACCTGGCTGGAAGGCAACCATATCTCCTAAAGGCGACTCTAAAGCAAGCGTTGCAGCCTTTGTTCGCAATGCACCAAGACCTGCCATGGAATACTTCAATCAATTTGTTTATAAGAACAAGTTGGCATCTCACTTTTTCGAGAAGGCTAAAATCCTGGACCTTTTGGAGGGAGGGGACCCCATAGCCACCATGCCGGGTGATTTAGTAGACAAGGGAATCATGATCGTCGGCGGTGCAGGTGGACAAGCAGGCTTACCCTATGGAATGTTAGCTGGGATCATAGGCGGTGATGTGGCAGCCAAAGCCATAGCAGCAGACGATATATCTAAAAAACGCCTTGAAGGATATGTAGGTAGGTGGCGCAAGGAATTATTCCCAGAATACAAGACAGGCTATAGGGCGCTCAAGGTCATGGAGAGAATACCGGACGAAGACGTTGATAAAATGGTCAAAGCTCTTCGGGATGTTGACGTTACGAGAGAGCTATCCAGACATTCAACGACTTTCATGAAGGGCCTAGGCATCCTTTCATTGGCACTTAGGAAGGACCCAAAGCTCCTGCGATTGGTAAAATATCTTGTATGACTGACTACTTACTAAACAATTAATTAACTAAGACCTAATGAATTTTCTGAATATTCTGGCACAGTTCAGCATCACTTCAAGTTTTAGGCTATAAAGGAGGCTTAGCTCAGCGTATCCAAAAAAGAGGCATCCGTTACATTCCTCAGACATTTTTTTTCTAGTCTCTTTGGAGGATTCCCAGGCTTTACCGAGACCCCCCTCTCCCATGTTTTGGCGGTAGACCCTGCAGTTTTCTACTTCACCATTGGATGCAACATGGAGAATGATGTCGTTGACATGACAGCGGAAGTCAGGGTCGAAGTCCCTCATCATCCTGAGATAGGTGTAGGAATTTAGAACCAGTGAGCCCTCTCTTTTTAATTCAATGATTCGGTCGACGGTCTTTCTGTATTTATCCAGATCGCTTAGTCCCAGCTCATCCCAAACATCTTGAGAAATGTCTTCATACTCATGAAGAGGCTCGAATGATATCCATATCCCCAAATCTTCGACGATGCGTATGAGCGCTTCGATCTCGTCCAGATTCTTTCCGTTGAGAACGCAATTTATCACGGTCGGAATTCCCTTTTTTCTTGCGGCATTAATCCCATCCAAAACCCTATCAAGATCGACTCCTCTCAGCTTCTCATAGCTCTTGGTGCCATCCACGGAAACCGACAGGTAATCCAGATTCGAGAGTTCATCCACTCTCTCCTTTAAAAGAACCCCGTTGGTTACCATGAAGGTCATCATTCCCAGAGACTTAGCATACTCAAGACATTCCGGGAGATCTTTTCTCATAAGGGGTTCTGCAGTCCATACGTTATATATCAAGACGCCCATAGATCGCGCTTCATCAAGAAGACGGAATATCTCTTTTTTTCCCATCTCCTCCCCCTTCTCCCTCCAATAGATGCAAAATTGGCAACGGAGGTTGCATTCTGAGTTAATCCCGTGAGAGAGTATCAAAGGTCCCTTTTTTACCCATAGCTGCCACAGGGCTTTCATTACCGTCAAAGGAGCGAAATTTCTTATCTTCATGTTCATGTTACTCAATCTTCTCGATCGGATAGGGCAAATCTGCATCTTTGGGGATTTTTTTGAGATAGTTATCCTTAAAATAGGGGTCGTTGATGGTGCATATTTCTGGCTTTTTTCTGAACAGTGCATGTCTACGCATGCTCTTCCATATGTCTTTCAAATCCGTCTCCCTGATGTTTCCGAATGAGATGGGGGTGTGCATGCATGGCATGACATCGCCTGTAGGCGAAATGAACATCCATCGCCTCCCAGCGAAGCAGCCGAATAAATCGGGATTTCTGAGATGGAAAAAGGGAGTTACACAGATGTTTCTTTTCTGTACTCTCGCCAGATTGATCAAACGCTCCCTATCGCGATCAGTTAGTACCTCCTTGCCAGACCACTTTCCACCGGCAAAGATCTCATCGATTAAAAGCTCGTGAACACCCAGCTTTTCACAATATTCTAACAGATCGTTCATGGTTTCCGAATCCGAATTCTGGGGCGATGCAACATATATCACGCATACTATGAGGCCAGCTTTTATAGCATGCTTGATGCCTTCAGTGACCCTGTCAAATAGACCTGTCACCCCTCTAAATCGATCGTGAATTTCTGGATAGGGGCTGTCTAAGCTGATGGTGAGTATGTCCAATCCAGCCTTTTTTAGCCTCCGCACGTATTCCTCTGTCAGGAGGAGACCATTGGTCACAACACGCGATATCGCCTTGCTTTTATCGATGTGGGATATCAGCTCTGGGAGGTCTGACCTAAGGGTAGGCTCTCCACCTTCAAAGCTGATTTGATAGGCTCCGAGTTTGAGGGATTGATCGATTAAATCACACATTTCCTCAGTGGATAGTTCTTCTTTGCCTGTTATTCCGTAGGCAATACAATGCTGGCATTTGCACTGGCACCTACTGGTAACCATGATGGCGACACATTCGGGCGTAAACGTGCCAAAGAGACGATTTTTTAATTGGGCGCTCATCAACCTCCTAAAGGGCTCACTGGGAACCAGCGGGAAGACGGTTGAAATAAATACGCCCTCTTTGAGGATGGCCGCAGGCGATCCTGAAAAATTATCGTTGAACTTCTCGCAAATCGGCCTGGCCAAGAAGGAAAGAAGGCCTTCTGCCGCCGCCCTAACTTTTCCATCTTCGATTTCCAAGAAGGCTCTAATGCCAGGCATTTGGTAAGCTAAAAGCTTCATGACTGTTTTGATGGGAGATATTATAGTTATAGTTAACTATTTCTGCCTTGGAAAACTTTTATTGCCACAGCTTACTGGCTTGGAGTGGAGATGATTTAGTGTCAGAGGTGTCGGTGTACAAGTCCAAGGGCATTGAGATTTGGTTGGAGGCGACAGAGCACCATACCAAACTCAAGTCATCCGGTCCTCTTTCGCTGCCATGTGCTCCCATCCTCAGACACGTTAATTCCATGCTTCAAAATGAGAAGCCCATAGAAGTGAGGGAGGATTCGGTCATACTCACAACGTGGTTGCCCCCCATTCCGAGTGGTCCCTTCAGACGGGCGCTAAAAGCGGAAATCGACATATTGCTGCGGAGAAAGTATGCGCCCCAAGCCGTATCCATCAACGCTTTTAAGAGATGCTCATGCAGATGTGCCCATTGCAACATGGTGCAATCTCCCGGTGAGGAGCTTACGACAGGTGAGTTGAAGGATTTCGTCGATCAGGTGATTGGGCTGGGCTCCATATCCCTCGGCTTCGCTGAAGGTGATCCGCTCCTGCGTGAAGACCTTGTGGACCTGGTAGAGCATGTTGATAAGGAGAAGGCCATAGCGAGCATATTCACACCTGGCATTCTTTTGACCGAAGAAAAGGCAGTACATTTAAAGAAAGCGGGATTGTACGCCACTATCATAGGTCTACGCAGCCCAATTCCTGCCGAACATAATGCGGCCAGGGGTGTTAAAGGCGCGTTTGAAAAAGCAACGCAATCCATGAAAAATGCCGTAAAGGCCGGCTTGTACGTTTCGATGCATACCCATGCAAATCCGAGCCTAATCGAAAGCGGAAAATTGGAGGGATTGTATGACCTCGCAGCACAACTCGGAGTCCATGAACTCACGGTATGGGAGTCCATTTCTACCTGGAACTACATGGACAATGAGGGGATTATGCTTAATGAGAGTCATAGAAAGCGCATACTTGATATGTACAGGAGGGTGAACTCCACACCGGAAGGCCCAAGGATGTTCTCGATGACGTTTTTTGAATCGCCGAATCTCTTCGGGTGTATGGCTGGGAGAAGGTGGCTGAATTTGGTGGATTCCGGGGATTTGACTCCCTGTACTTATATGCCCCTCTCTTTCGGGAACATAAGGGAAGAGAAGGTCAAAGACATCTGGGGGAGGATGAGAAAGTTCCAGGAGTTCAAGCGCAAGAGATCGTGCCTGATGCTGGATCCGGAATTCAGGTCGAAGTACTTTAAGGAAATTCCGAAAGGGGCTCCGATACATATGGAAAAATTGGATTAGATTATATGGGTCCCAAGACTGTCAAGAATAAAATTAGTAGAGATTAATTACAATTTTTAATATCTCATTTAATTTTTATGGTTATAAACCACTATTTTATCGGCTTCCATTCCTCCGAATCAACATCAAATTCAACTGGCGGGAGGCTTGTTTGATGACCTGTTATTTGCCATGTTCTCCCCTCTCCATCAAATTCGATGAAAATTTGTTTTAGATTTTCAGGGAGTTCTTGATGTCTGAATTGATCCTCAATGGACTCATATACATCAATTAAACTCTTAAAAAATAGATTAAGACCTTTTTTGGTTTCATATTGACAAGATGTATTAATTTTTATATCATCAATTTTCAATTCAAAAAATACTTTCGATTTTTCATTCTTTCTGGGTTTGAAGAATGTTTCGATTATTTTCTTTTTGGTATAATCATATAAGTCTGATCCGAGCCTCCTTAAAAATTCCATTGCTATTGACATGGTTGCAAATGTCAAAATTAGTGCTGGAGGTAAAGGTAAAGGAAAAGTTGAGAGACGGTGATATCTTTTTCTCTCAGTATTATACCCTAGTTCTGTAAGCGCTTCTTTGATTTGATTCAATTCTTCTTCTGTATAATCGTAAGTGGCACTGATCTCAATAGTTTCATCTGGATTTCTTTCATCTGACATCATCATCCCTTCCAAGTAACCCTTTTTAGTATATCTTTTTTAACCCTTTTAAATATACCATCCTGTTTCTTACCAAAAAGATAATTCCGCTCATTAATTACTTTTGATGTAAGTTTCTTACTTTACATCTAAAGATGTAACATATCGAAAATTAAAGTGAATTAATCGATTTTGGAATGGGTTTTTCGTTTAAAGGTGAGCATTTCGCCTAAAGTTCTAGGGCTTTGAGAAGCCGAAGGAAGGAATTTGGGCGAAGCGGCTCATATCTCTTCATAAGCTTTCAAAAAATCCTCCCGCTTTATACCTGATTGCCTGCAAATAACTCTCAGTGTCGAGCCTTTTATCCTCTCATGGCCTCGGCATGGTTAAAGGAGTTTTAGTTCCATCAGGGTTCTCTCTCTCACCATTAAGATATGTTCTCCCATTCTGAATATTCTGAATCCGAGATTTTCGAATGTTTTTATGACCTTTCGCTTAGGAGCATCTCTTGGGAATTTCATTACAATGCCACTTCTGCAACAAAGGTTTCAATAATCTCTTCGGTTTCATAAATATCCTTTCCGAAGGTTTCCATGTGAAATTTGATAGCTGATTTCACATCCGCAAGAGCTTCCTCGTAGGTATCACCCTCACCAACCACTACGCCTTTCAGCCCCAAAGGATACGCCACATATCCCTCAAGATGCTTTTCAACTATTATTTTTAATTGTTGCATTCTCTCTCACATCATATTTGTTATTTGATTCGAACTTTATAAAAGCATGTTTACAACGCAATTTCATCTAACGTTTCGCAGCTATGCGAAGTTTGCGACAGAAGGGGGCGAATTTGGATGGAACGACTGAAGGGGGCGAAATCTCATAATTTTTGAGTTGCAAGGCGACGCAAAATTATTTTCTTTTCTTTTTGCGTTCCTCTAGGATGTGGCTAAAGGCTGCCCATTTTTGTCCCTTCTCTGAACTTGCCCAAGCCATAAAAACTACTGAGATAATCCCTAGAACAGGTGGCATATACCCTAGTATTGTGCCTGAAGGGGGGTTAGACAAAGAAGGGGGAGATGGCCAAGGGTTTACTGAAACTGAAGCCAAAGGATAGTAACAGCCATAATAAAGTACCAATAAAACCCCAAGATATGCAGTTATCACCCATATAAATCTTGGCCACTTTACTTTGATAGCAAGGAAAGTTGTAATAGCAAGACAAATTAAAAATTGAGCACTCATTATAATCTGCCTTAATAATGTATCTTTTATCCAGTCTTCCATTGACGCTATATAAGCGAACCACGCAGCCCAAATAATTATTACAAGCACTGTTGCCAGTTTTTTCCTCTTAGCTTCTTTTACACACATCCATGATATAAAAAACCCGAACATCATACAAAATACAGAAAACTGGTACCACAATTGTGCAATGTTATTCATGTTAAAGGGAATGCTTGGAAGATAACCATTGATAGGACCCCCCAAAAGGGACGAAGATAAGTGTCGGAATTATATCCCATAAAGGCCAAAAAAAGAATAGTAATATTGCTATCCTCCAATAGAATCCTGTACTTTCTTTCCACAAATTTTTAAATTCCTCAAATCGTATTTTTTCTTCGGGAGATAAATCGTTGATTTTCATTCTCTCACACTTTTATGGGATTTTTTGTAATTTGTGTCGTTTGATTCAAAAAGGTCATTTTTTGACTTCCCAGTATTCTACCCATCCCTCAAGGTTTGAAGTACATCTTTTCCAGTCGTTCAGGTCTTCTATCTGGGCCTGGCAATCTCTTACCCACTTCACATCGTATCCTGACTCAGCTCTTCTTAGCTCATCATTAAGGCCGCTCAGTATGGCTGACCTATTTTTTTCGATATATTCTACAACGTCCTCTAGCACCTTGAGGTAATCTTTTAACAGTGGGATAAATTCATTAGGTTCGAGTTTGTCAAGTAGCTGAGCAATGGGATTATATTTGATCTCCCTTCCATATCTGCAGAGCAGACAAAGCAGTCGCTCAAGTTCTGGCTTTATTACCGCAGGATCTGCCTTAAGAAAATGGGGAAGGACCTTATCCTCCTTAGTTTTGTCTGATTCTCCCATACCACCTTCACCCCACCCATAACCAAAAACAGCCCCTTTGAATTCTGACAATGCTCCCATAACCTGATCACTGTATTCTGGTTTTATATTCTTGAGATGCTCCAATGTTTGCTTCAACGGTATAAAGAATGCTTGCTTCGACTGAGAAATTTGTTTTGCTTTCCTTTTGATGATAAGGTGCGAAGAAAGTATTCCGCCAAGGACTTTGTTTGCTTCCTCGTTTTCTATAGCAATCAAAGCCTCTATTTTGTGCTCTAATATAAACTCGGGTATCATGTTATAAAACTTCCATGCAGGTTTGTCAAGTTTGGCAACAACATTATCATATTTTCCAATGGTCTTTGCAGCCTCTGTACGGACATTGTTATCATTGTGTGCGAGCAAGTTCGCATGCTCAAAGATCACTTCGCTAGGTGCGTCTGGCATGAGCTTTGGAAGCGTATTAACCAGCTCGATAAGCACCTTGGGATCAGGATGATGCATATATGCTATGGCCCATTGAATCTTGAGAAAGTATTGTGTATCACTCGCTGAATCCGCCCATCGGACATAGGCTTTGTCCTTGGGCCAAAGATAGGGAAGTTTTTTCCGTGAAAACAGTGCATCTATGTCGGGTCTAGCTTCTAGCTTCAATGGCTCTGTCTTGTAGTCTACTCCGCCACGGTGGAAGCTTATTGCCCATAATCTCTGTGTCCAGTCACCGGATACCTCTATTTTCCTGCTGAACAGCTTATTGATTATTGCCATACCTTCTTCTTAGTATTTCTCCAAATATTATAAAATCTTTTATTTTTTCAAGCCGAGCGATTGAGAATAACAGCTGCTTGTATCTGAAGTCGCCGAAGGGGATTTGTGCGGATACTATCGAAGCGATAGCGAGCAAATAGGCTCAAACCGCTATTCATAGAAATCACTATATTCTTTTCCTCAAATTCCATAAGCCTTTTATAAAATTAAATCTTGGGACTTCTTCCATGTATTGCCTGTACTCATCACCCCACTTCCTGAGATTAATTTTCTCCTCATGCAAAGCCTGTAAATAAACACCCGTTATCAGTGCTATCTCGCCAAATACCGATAATATAGTAAACGGTAACCCAACCGCAAAGATGAAGGGTAATGCAAGGAATAAAATTAGTCCACCTAAACCTGCTGGATGCCTCACAACTCCATACGCACCAGTTCTAACCAAGATTATATTTTCGTCCTTAGTTACACTCCGTTTTTCCCGTAAATGGGCTGAATAAAACAATGGAGGGGGCATTACAACCACTAAAATAAGGGCTACATAGGTTACTACAAGAGGTATCTCTATGGAAGGGATTTCAGCAAAATGTAGATTCAACACCTTACAAATACTTGGTAGAAAACATAACAAACCCCATAGGATTGTACTACTTATCGCAAATACGCCTGGAATTGGTTCATCAGCATGATGATACAACCCTCGTTTTTTCATCTCCCTTAACACTTCTTCAGTCGTTAATTCTCCTCGATTAAGCTTTTCCGCCAGATCCTTTACCTCTCCTTCCTGAGGTGTCATTATTCTCCTTTTCTCCTTAAATTCCACAACCCTAGTATGAAATTAAATCTTGGAACTTCTTTTATATATTGCCTGTACTCATCACCCCACTTCTCTATATCAAGCTTCTCTTCCAGATAGCATCCATAGTAAAGGTAAACGATCATCGTGATAATAGCGGCAATTGAAAGAATGGTGAATGGAACATATGAACTGAGGATAACAGGCAGCAAGATAGGCCACATTATGAAGCCAAAAGCTTGAGGATGTCTTATAATGCGATATGCTCCCTCTTTATAAAGAATGATGGCTTCATCAATTTTCTCGAGCCCGCCCCTTGTGCGATGCAGATAATTTCCCCAAATACTGAAAAATGTTCCAATCGCTAGAAGAACGATCGAAAGGTAGATCAGAATCGCTGGAAAGTGGATTATTAGGAGTTGACCGGAGAACGTGAAGTTAAGAGGCAGCCAGAGTACGAAATACACAATCCAAAATATATTAAGAGCTTGTCCCTCCCACTTCCCCCAAGTTCCTTCCGTAAGTTTTCTTTCTTTAAGTTTTTTCAATGTCTCTTTAGAAGTGAGTTCTCCTCTTTGGAGTTTTTCCACCAAATCCCTTACGTTACCCTCTCTCTTTTCCATTTTTCTCATCTCATCTCCATAGTTTTTCATCCTTGAGGGGTTTGGGCGATTTCATATAACGTTCTCGGTGTAAAAGAAGTTCTGCGTAAGCAGAATTTGGACGGAGCGAAGCATAGTCTTTTACACCATGTTATGCGCAGTTAGTCGCTATCTTCATGGTGAAAGCCTTGCTGTATTGTCATCCTATCCTTATCTCGCTTTATCCTCTCCCCCGCTAAATAGATGCCGCCATCTTTCGCGGAGAGGTAATAGAGACTATCAAGAGAGTCAAAAATAATCCTTCCTCCTCCTATGGTAACGATGCATTGTATTTCTTCTCCTTCTTTCCATTTTTACCTCTACACCTCTAATCTATTCAAGGTATTAACACCCAGATGTCAACGTTGCCAGCTCGTTCTGATATAAAAGCAATCTTCTTGCCGTCTGGGCTCCAGTCAGGACGGCTATCAGCCGCTGTGTGTGTTGTCAATTGACTTGCTTTTACAGGCGTAACTTCATCCTCCTCAACACATCCTGTGAATATTACAACTGATGCAATCACCGCTATAGCTATTAATTCTACTATAGTTTTCTTTTTCATTTTTTTATCACCTTCTATTACTTTTTCTTCTTCTTTTGCCATCTTCACACCTCCGAATTTTATTGCGACCAATTGCGTGTAACTTAGTATATCCGAACTTATATTCTATTCATCATGTCCTTTAATTAAATCCAGTGGACTTTTTATTCTGCTTAAATCCTCTATTTCAACATGAATATAAACTTCTGTCGTTTTTGAACTTTTATGCTAATAGCTCCTGAATGTACCTCGAATCGGTACCACATTTTCAACGCCCAATGTTTCAACAATTTTTAATCTTATGCTTTGATAAACAGACTATTCCACCCGGTAGGGCAACCTTTCTTCTTCAATGGCAGTTCTGATATGCTCGAAATAATTCTCCCTGTATTGCGGGTCTCTCCAGGTGCAGGTTTTGGGCTTTTTCTTAAAAAGGGGATTTCTCCTTATATTTTTCCAGGCTTGAGCTAAGCTCGTGTCACGCACATTTCCAAAGGAAAGGGGGATGTGCAAGCAGGGCATAACCTCGCCGGTTGGCGATATCCACATCCATCTTCTTCCAGCAAAGCACCCCATGATGTCTGGATCCCTGTAGGAGTAAGAAGCGGATACCCTGGGTCCGTTTTCCCTCTTATTCGCCTCATTTTGGAATTCAGCCAACCTCTCATAATCCTCCTTCTTCAGTATGTCGCCTTCATCGAACCCCCACCTGCCTCCGGGAACCACCTCGTCAACCAAGATCTCATGCACACCGAGTGAACTGCAATGTTTGTATAAATCCTCCAACCTCTCCAAATCTGAGTTATAGGGATTAGCTGTGTATTCGACGATTCCTATCAATTCCTCTTCAACACCATACTTGACTCCCGCAGATGCTTTTTCAAAAATTCCCTCGATCCCCCTAAAATCATCGTGCTCCTCCGGATAGGGGCTGTCCAGGCTGACATGCAGATAGAAAAGCCCAACCTCCTTCAGTTTTCTTACGTAGTTTTTTGTCAGGCGGAGCCCGTTCGTTATCAGGTGAGTGGAGGCTTTATCCTTGTCAACATGCTCGATCAAATCGAATATATCGTCCCTTAGGGTTGGCTCCCCGCCTTCAAAGCTTATATGATAGGCTCCGAGTTCAAGGGCCTGATCTATCACATGATAAAGCTCCTTGGTGGAGAGATCTGAGCTTTTCTCCATTCCGTACACTATGCAGTGCTTACATGTGCATTGGCACCTGCCCGTGGTCAGCAGCATCAAGCTCTCAGGAATGGATTTTCGCAAAAGGAGACGATTCACCTGTGCACCTACGAGCCTTCTAAAAGGTCCACTTGGGGCCGGGGGCATTAAACAGGATATTACGACCTCTTCCTCTCGAACGGCCGCTAGTTTCTCCATAGCTGCATGCGCATTAAACCCTTCGGAGATGTGCTTTACCAATCTTGAGATCGGGCCCTTTATCACCATCTGGGCACTTCTGCCTTTAACCTCAAGCAGTATCTCAAAGCCGGGGCCTTTATAAATCGATAGTTCCAAACTAAACCCTCCTTCATTCAGTTATATGTAAATGGCATATGCTGCGGATATGTTAATTATTACAAGCATCAGAGTGTAGTTCATAACACCCACATGTGTCAACTTTATATGAGATTTATGCTCCTCCGAGTGAGCGTATCCCTGGGAAATCGCCCTGATTTTAAAGATTGCCAGCCCAAAATATAGCATCAGGAATGCCCAGTTCAAGCTAAAGGTTTGCCAGAGCACTATGAGCCACAGGTATTCAAATAGGCTCATCAAAACCGTGAAGGATATCGTGCCCTTTGGAGTCAGCGGTGTAAAACGCAGGGAGTCTTTATCATGGTAAGCCAAGCACCCAATGATGACTGCCAGAGTGGCGACGAAAGCCTCCCCTGAAAATATTCTTTCGGGTGCCACCATGGCGATTCCGCCCAGGACCATCAGACCACTCAGGGAGCGATAGATGCGCCTTTGAAGCTCGGTCAGTCTTTTCAAAGGCGGGCTTGCAGAGTAAGTCAAACCCCACATGAGCATTAGGACTGCCACAAAAAAGCAGGTTAGATTGAATAGGAAGAGGGCAACCCACAAACAAAATATCGTCTCAACCGCCATGAAGAATAGGACAGTTTTCGGGGAGAGGAGCCCGGTTACCAGCGGAAGGGTTGAATTGGGCGGACCGAGGCGTTCATCCTCTCCCGACCACCAGTCATATAGCATGTCTGCCTGGGAGATTACCCTTGTCAACAGACCTGCTGCGAGTAACCCCACGATAAGCTTCCATGGTGGAAGATGCTGAACCATGAATAGAAGTGCTCCGGTGCTGGCACACAAAACACCCCAAGGAAACCATAGCATCCGATGAACGCAAAGTACTGCGAGAATTTTGGCCTTTAACCCTTTACCTGTCGGCCCTGCTACGCCAAATCCTATGTCTAAGATAGACGGCTCCATGATAACTATTCCAACTCTGCTTTTGCCTCTTTGAGCAGCTCAAAATCATAAAATTCTTTGGATATGCTTTCGATATAGCCCAGCTCCTTCATCAGCCTTACAATCCCCGTCATCACCTCTATGCTACCGGTTATGTCGGTGTGGGGCTGATTGTACCTTAAAGCCTCCCTGACAATTTCAGAGGATATTCCAATATATTTAGAGCTAATTTTTGCTGCCTCTTCCTGCTCTTCATGGCAAAATTCCTCTGCCTTTAAAATCGCTTTTATAAACTTTAAAACTATATCGGGATGATCCCGAAGAAAATGGTCTGTAGTAGTAAGGCTGCAGCCAGGCACCTTCGGGAGAATGTCCTTTCCTCTGGCGATTATCTTTCCTATGCCAAGCTCAACTGCCATTGTGGCATAGGGCTCCACATTGGTCGTAGCATCTACACGGCCGCTTAACATGGCAAGTATGGCCGCATCCCCACTGGGAAGCCTTAAAATCTCCGTATTCTTAGGAGTTATACCATACTTTTTGAACAAAGCCTGAGATGTCAGGTCCTTCATGCCGCCTTCAACCGGAAGGGAGATCCTTTTTCCTTTGAGTTCTGAAAGGCTGTTTATATTCGCGTCTCTTCGAACTACTGTGGCAGTCTCCTCATAACCTGAGCCAGCAATTACGATCAAATTATCTCCTTTGTCTCTTGCGCTCACAACTCTCGTCCAAGGAACGATCCCAAAAGAGATCTCACCAGAAATAAGTTTATCAGCCAGTATCCATGCCGTTGGATCAACTGAACATGAGATGTCTAACCCCTGATCTTTGAAAAATCCCTTCTCATAGGCTACATACCCGGGCATTTGGCATATGCCCCTTATTAATCCGATTTTGATGGACAAATCTCTCCTCCTCACTTAAGATAGAGTTTACTAAGGATTAATCGCACCATTAAAAAAGATTTTGGACAAAAAGTTCACGGCCTGTGAAGACAATACTCAAACCAAGTTAAGAGGGGTAATCACAAAGGGTGTATTACACAGAAGGATAATGTATATGATAATATCTGGGCATTAAGTATAAATATGAAGTTCAAAACCAAACTCTGGGGAAGGTAGAAGATGAGCTATGCAACGATAATACCTCACATAGTCCTCTTGAACTTGGACCCCGAATCTAAGGAGTATAGGGTTATCTGGGAATATGATGATCGCAGTGTTAAGTGGACCGTATCTATGAGAGAGCTTAAAGAACTCCCCGAACAAACGGAACAATAGAACAAAATAAAATCAATAACCAAGTTAACCGAGAAAAAAGGAAACCCAAGTTCTCAACACGTGTCTGGAAAAAACGGATGTGGTTAGCTTTGATGGGTTTTGGTTAGGTTTGGTTAGGTTTCTAATGAATGGTTAGAAGAGGAAAAGGGACTGACAATTTCATAAGGAAACATTAAATTACTTTTAATTCCAACCATTTCTAAAGATTTCCTGAGAAAGAAAGGAGGGGGGTATGCAAAATAAAAGAAAAATAGAAAATTTGTATAAAGAGTTACTTTCTGATGACATTGACAGTCTTGGTTTTAATTTCGTAAAGTCCACTTTCCAGAAAAAAGTTACAAAAAAACTATCACCTGATATGATTCCTGAAAGTTGGGAAAAAGTTTATTTTAAATCTTACCCACGTTTACCTCAGATAAGCTTAGAAGGGATTAACCAAAACGAAGATCCATTATTTTCAATTTTAAAGGAAAGAAAATCTGAAAGAGAATTTGAAGGAAAAAATTTAACACTAAAAACAATCAGCAAAGTTCTTTATTTCTCCTCAGGAATAAGAAATTTTAATGAAATAAAAAACGATTTTGATTTATCTTTAAGAGTATATCCCTCAGCTGGAGCCCGATACCCACTTGAAATATACACTGTTTTACTAAGATCAGAAGAAATACCATTAGGGATTTACCATTATAACGTTAAGAGAAATAGTATAGAGCTACTTCTTGGGGGGGATTTCCAAGAAGAGTTTGCAGAAATTACCGATCAAGAACAGATTCAAAAAAGCGGGATGATCGCAATAATCACAGCAGTGTTTTCAAGGACTCTTATAAAGTATAAAGAACGGGGCTGGCGCTATATTTTATTTGAAGCTGGACATATCGCACAAAACATTCATCTAATTTCTACTGCTTTAGGACTTAAATGCTGTCCTATTGGTGGATTTTTAGACAAGGAAATTATTAAACTTCTAGATTTAAATCCAAAAAGTGAATTACCTTTATATTTGGTGGCAATAGGGAAATGAAAAATTATGTCAAAGGGATTTCCCCCCCAAATCTCTTATATCTCTGCACTAATCAATTTAGATAATTTTTTATATAAGGTTAAACATTTTAGAAATATAAAGGATTGGAATGGGTGAAAGAACGCAATGAACAATAAAAGTAATATAGAATTGGAAGATGTAAACCTAGAGGATGTGAAAGAGCAGACTTTGCTCGGAGTCGGCTGTACTTATCTAAAAGAAAACGAGGCAAATTACGGGAGTAATTGCAACTGTGGCGGTTCTTGCTCTCATTGTGGAAGTTGTTGCGGAGGTCCCGGGAGTTCTTGATTTGCCACTCCTTTTACTACCTTTTTTCTCCCATTTGACTGTCCATTCATTTCTATATTCTCTTCTAATTAAATTTGAACGTGAACTTAAAAAAGGTAAAAAAATCCCTTTTGTTTGAAATATGGAGAAAATAAAGAAGAAACATTTGATAATATTTAAGATGGTCAATCTCGATATGTTTTTATAACTGGATTTAAAATATAAAATAATAAAATAAAAATAGGTAAAATAAGGCAACGAAAGATAAAAATATAGAATTGAAAAATGTGAATATAGAAGATTTGAAAGAGCAAATTCTGGAAACCGGTTATAATTATAGAAGATACAGTAATAGTTGTTGTGGCGGTAATTGTAATGGTTGTAAAAAGGGTAAATGTATTTGTCACGATTTTGGTCAATGCGATAAATGGACAGAATTAGAAAAAACCTTTATGATTGAGAGAAGGTACCTATTATTGTGCAAGAGAGAAGTAACATTAAAAAACTTTTGGTAAGTTTGAATGAAGCCAAAGTAATAAATAGAATTTACCAAACTACATTTTATAATGACGAGCCCAAAGTTTATTCTTTTAGTGCTCAATTAAGGAACACAAGTAAAATTACCGATGGTTTTTCTGTAGATAAATTTGCAGGAGGCAGCTCTTTTTCAAAAGATAAAGCTTTAATGAAAGCCATAGGTGAGGCTTTAGAAAGACACAGTTTGAGTATTTATCGAGAGGGGAGTTTTGTATGGGATAGTTACAGTAATTTAAAGGAAAAAGCAATCAATCCTGAAAATTTTATTTTTCCCTATGAGTTCAAAATAAAATCTGAATTTAAGCTTTATAATAGCGAGAATAATAAACTAAATTGGATAAAAGGTTATTCATTGACTCAAGATGAGGATGTTTTTGTTCCAGCGCAGCTTGTTTTTGTTCCTTATCGTTACAAAAAAAATGAGCCAGTAATACAATTTCCTATTTCTACTGGTGCAGCCTCCTATAGCTTCCTAAAAGGAGCTATTTTAGAAGGACTTCTTGAAGTCATAGAAAGGGACGCTTTTATGATATATTATCTAAATAAAATCTCGCCAAAAATTGTTGATATTGAAAATTCAGGAAATAAGATGTTTGAGGAAATCATATCTTCGATTAAAAGATATAATCTTGAACTTTATATTTTAGATATCAGCACTGAAGTTCCAGTTTATTCTATTTTGGCAATTATCATTGATAGAACGGGTTTGGGGCCAGCTATATCTTTGGGAATGAAATCGGATTTAAGTATTAAAAATGCTATAATTGGATCAGTAGAAGAGGCATTCCATGGCCGTTTTTGGATAAGGAGTGAAATGATCAAAAAAGGCCCAAAAGTGATAAAAGAAATTTACGAGAGGAGATATTTTATTTCGGATATAAAAGAAAGAGGACTTCTTTGGTCAGGACTTCAAATGATTGATAAAATTAAATTTTTTTTAGAAGGAGGGAGTGTTTTATTTAAAAATTTCCCTAACAGAAAGAACAAGAATTTGAATACTCTTTTAGATTATTTCAAAGAAGAGAATGTAGAAATATTATATGTAGATGTAACCCCGCCAAATCTGGAAAGAAGAAAAATTTATACTGTGAAAGTTCTTATTCCTCAATTCCAACCTCTTTATTTAGATGAAAGATTTCCTTATTGGAAAGGAAAAAGGTTAGAAGAAGTTCCTAAAAAGTTGGGATTTATGCCCCTTAGGGTTGTTAATAAATTCCCTCATCCCTTTCTTTAATTTAAGGAGAGCCACTATATTCCTATATAGATACAATGTATCGTAGAATTTTCGGTTGGTAGTTTCAACAATACTTCAAACTCCATAAGGATATGCCTTCTCACTTCTTAGAATATCTCCTTTCACATTTGCGTTCTCTGGCGTCTTTCTTCATAGTATGGTAGTTTGATATCTGAACACCCCGAGAAATACCTTATATCGCCTCCTGTGGGGTCGTTTTTTGAGATCAATCCAAAAATATTGAAATCGCTCGCTGATTTTGTCGATGGAGTTATCGAAATACACATCAGAAACGTCAGAATGGCACTCAGAATGAATGCAGCACACTCCGAGATACTCTCTTCCTACTAGAATATGAAAAATGAGCGGATCTAAATCTCCTTGCTAATAGTGAGTAATATTGGGGCGTATCGTATATATTAAAAGAATTAAGAATAATAGATTGTTAGTCCAACAGCTATAGAAGTGATGGAGACATTACTTCCTTCGATCAAGCTATGTTTATATTGTACCTTATAGTAGCATTTAGCTGCCGTCATTGGGGTATTTTCTGTCATTGGTGTATTTTTAAACTACTTTTATCGTCCTATAAAGCTTGAGATTATCAAAAAGCATTCAGACGATTTAAAAAAACTGGTTAAGGAGTGGATTAAAGAGGTACCAACGATTGATTCTGTAGAATCCCCCGCAGAGGCTGAGCCTGTGAAGTCAGCGCCCAATCCAACCCAAAAATTTTAAAATTTTCTCCTTATGTATTTCAAGACCGATTCAAATACAGCCTTGCCGTCTCCGTTTTCTTTGTAGGCTCTCGTCCAGTCTGGATGCGTATACCCATAGAAAACCCTTTCCGGGTGAGGCATCATTCCGAAAACATTTCCCTCAGGATTGCATATGGCTGCGATGTTGTATAAAGAGCCGTTGGGATTCCAGGGATAGCCTGCATAATCCCCCTGGGTATCAACATATCGAAATACGATCTGGTCGTTGTCGATTAGACGTTGCAAGTATTCGTCTTGTTTTTCTAAGGGGAGGAGGAATTTTCCTTCTGCATGGGCGGAAGGCATCAGTACGACATCTTGGTACGGAATATCTTTCGTAAAAATGCAATTTCCTTTGCTTTCATGCTTTAGTAAAGTGGGCCTGCACTCAAATCTGGCTGAATCGTTGATCGCTAGAGCTGCTTGGGGATAATCGCTCATCCCAGAATCCAACGCTGGCAAAAGTCCCAATTCAACGAGGGCCTGGAAACCATTACAAATGCCGCCAATGGGGTAGCCCTTCTCGGCGAACTCCATGATTTGTTTGTACAGTGCGCTCTTCATTCTTGCTGCAAAGATTGCGCCAGCCCGAACGTAATCTCCAGCAGAGAAACCCCCAGGGATCATCAGGCACTGATAATCAGACAGGTCTTTCTTAGAGACCAGTTGCTTCAGATGTAACAACTCCGGATCTGCACCAAGTCTTTTGAAGGCGAGATACACCTCTTGCTCATTATTCGTCCCCTCTATCAGGAGAACTGCGACCCTTATGTCCTTCGTATCCATCCAATTCACCCCATATAAGCGTAGATCGGAGCACTCCAGGCATCTCTTAGCTCTTTAACAGAAAGCTCGATCAACGTTCTGTCATTGCTTTGTATCAGTAGGGTGTTCCCTCCAACCTCGCCTATCCTGAAAGTAGCTCCTTTTTTGAACGCCTTTTCGAATTCCTTAGCACGATCACGCTTCACCTCTACAATCCATCGCGTGTTGGATTCAGAGAACAATTTGTAATCATCCCTCATATTCCCAATTGCTCCAAGGTTGACCCTTGCACCAACATCCCCCCCAATCAACATCTCAGCCATGCATACAGCTATGCCACCTTCTGAGATGTCATGGCAGGAGGCTATGAAGCCATTTTGGATCGCAGAGATCAATGCATCCATGCCCTTTCGTAATGCCTTCGGATCGACCACTGGAACTGTCGTACTCGGGATGCCCAAGAGTTTGAGATATGCGGAACCCCCTATTTCTTTTTTCGTCTCCCCGATGAGGTATAGGGGATTTCCCTCATTTTTAGCGTCGACTGTAACACATCGTCTGATATCTGGAACGATCCCTATGCCAAGTATGGTGGGCGTTGGAGGTATGCTACCATGGGGGGCCTCATTATACAAACTGACGTTTCCTGAGACAAAGGGTATGCCAAGTGCCTTTGCAACATAACCAAGAGCTTCAGCAGAAGAATAGAGTTCACCCAACTTATCTGGTTTTTCTGGATTTCCGAAATTTAGGCAATCTGCAAATGAGTGTGGCGTTGCGCCCACAGAAGCCAAATTTCTACAAGCCTCATCGATGGCGGAGGCTGAGCCCCAGAAGGGATCGATCTTCGTGTAGGATGGATTTACATCCGCAGTGAGTGCCAACCCTCGATATGAATTTTCTAAGGGCTTTAGGACGACGGCATTCCCATGCGTATTTTTTCCTAAAACACCTTGCAGTGGCTTAATTACAGTGGATGCTCGGACCTCATGATCATACTGCCTGATCACCCATTCCTTGCTTGCGATGTTGGGCGAGGCTAGTAGTCTCAACAAGATTTCGCTATAATCCTCTGGCTCCTCAAAAGGCGCATCTTTCCGCTCTATAGTTTTTATTTGAAAGGGCTTGTTATAAACCGGTGCCTCAATGAGAAATTCCATGTCCATTTCAAATATCTTCTCTCCGGCGTAAAAAATTCTCTGGATCTTTTCACCTATTACCTTTCCGATGACAGTCGCAGGAACGTCCCAGTCTTCAAAGATTTTCAATACCTCTTTCAAATTCTTTGGATCGACCGCCAGCATCATCCTCTCTTGAGATTCTGACACCCATATCTCCCATGGTTCCATCCCAACATCTTTCAAAGGCACCCGATCCAATTCGATCTCTGCCCCGCATCCTCCTGCCAGCGCCATCTCTCCCACTACGCAGGAAAGTCCTCCACCACCAAGGTCCTTCATCCCTTCCAGCAACCCCTTCTCAGATGCATCCACACAAGCATGGATTAACGGCTCTTTTGCTATGGGATCGCCAAGCTGGACAGCACCTCTCAGTTCTTCAGAGGATTCTGTCAACTCAGCAGATGCAAATGTGACGCCATGGATGCCATCCCTCCCGGTCTTGCCCCCCACCAAGACGAGCAGTTCACCGGGTTTCTTCACCCTGCTCCTTATAACGTGCTTTTTCTTCACCATCCCCACACAGCCAACATTTACTACACAATTTCCAGTGTAGCCCTCATCGAAACAAACCATGCCGGCCACGGTAGGAATGCCTACCCTATTTCCATAATCGCTTATTCCTGCAACGACACCAGAGAAAAGATATCTCGGATGCCTAACCCCTTTCGGGACGGTTGAACTGTCCAGCGGTCCAAAGAACAGGGGATCGATCAGCGCTATCGGCTGAGCGCCCATACAGACGACATCACGAAGGATGCCCCCAATGCCAGTTGCAGCACCTCCATAGGGCTCTATTGCAGAGGGGTGATTGTGAGATTCCAGGGCCACTACGTAGGCATGATCATCATCAAATTCTACAACGCCTGCATCTTCTTTTATCACCAGAATGTTCTGGGGCGCATCTATGCCAAAGATGAATTTTTTTAAGAGGGATTTGGAGCACTTATAACAACAGTGCTCTGACCACGCCTGACCAAGGGATTGAAGCTCGATATCGGTTGGATTCCTCTTTTTTTTGAAAAAATATTTTTTTACCCTTTTCATCTCATAGAGGCTGAGCCCCAATTGGGCTTCTTGGCTGATCTTCACTAGCTTTAGGTCATCTGCATCTATCAAATTGACCTCATAGGGCATGGAATCACCTCAGCTCTATCTGATAGCTCTGAATCACAGGGTTCGCAAGAAGCTTCTTGCACATCTCCTCGATGTCCTTTTTCGCTTTCACCCGGTCAGTTGTAGCAAGATCTATCCTAAACGTCTTCATCGTTCGCACGTTCATCACTTCATCAAACCCAAGCAGGTTCAGAGCTTTTTTGACGTTCGAGCCCTCTGGATCTGCAACCCCTTTGTTGAGACTTATGGTAACATCGGCTTCCAATTACATTCCTCTTAATATCGTATCATATTGTTATTTTATCAAATTAGGTTATCGTTAATAGACTGGCTTGTTTGTTTTATTTATCATGCTATATGTTAAATTAACTCATATAACGTAGTCCGTCTCCTAGGAATACGCCCCACGCCGGTGATGACCTCCTCTAAGTCGTTTGGTGACAGGTATTCCCCGGCAGTTCCACCGGCTGATTTTGTTATGTTTTCCTCCATAAGCGTCCCTCCAAGGTCATTTACTCCATAAAGAAGCGTAATCTGCGCCAATTTGACCCCCAACTTCACCCACGAAGCTTGGATGTTTTTTATGCTCTTGTGCAGTAAGATCCTTGACAGGGCATGCACCTTAACATCATCGATGCCGTTCGCCCGATGTGCGACCGTACCCAGAGAATTATTCTCAGCCATGAAAGGAAGCGGTATGAACTCGGTAAAACCCCGGGTTTTCTGTTGAATGTCCCTGATCAGGAGAATGTGATCGATCCTGTCTTCAAAGGATTCAACATGACCGTAAAGCATGGTTGCTGTGGTTGGGATTCCCAGGCGATGGGCAGTGGTTACGATATCTACCCATTGTTCAGTCGAGATTTTGCTCGGGCAAATTTTTCTTCGAATTGAGTCATCGAGAATTTCAGCGGCAGTCCCAGGCATAGAGTTCAAACCGCTGTTTTTTAGCGCTTTGAGCGCATCCCCGATGTCCGAACCGGAATTTCTGGCTGCATGGAATACCTCCATTGGTGAAAATGCATGGATGTGCACCGCGAAATTAGACTTTATGCTCTCCAGTATCCCACAGTAGTCGTCTAACAGCATACCCCTGAGCAATCCGCCTTGGATACAGACTTCCGTCGCTCCGATTTCGACTGCCTCCTGAACTTTCTGCAGAATTTGCTCTTCGCTTAGCACATATCCGGTATCGCTCCGGAACGCGCAAAAGGTACAATCACCTATGCAGGAGTTCGTGAAGTTGATGTTCCTGTTGATAACGTATGTGACCGTGTCGCCTACTGTCTCTCGCCTTAACCGATCAGCAAGATGGAAGAGTTCTTGCGGTGAAAGAGAGGATAAGTATAATGCATCAGCTTTCGTAGTGCTCCCCTCTTGCACCCTCTCTAGAATTTCATCTATCATTAGTTGTTGCTCCTCAGCTATTTTATTTCGCCCTAAATCCGCTTTCATCTGAATATCCTTTCACCAATTTCCCTATGGGGGGACTGTACCAGCCCGCTTTGACAAAAGGAGGATAGATCGGCAGTCGTTCTCTCAACTCCCTGTCTCCGACCATAGAACGTATTTCGTCGAGAGAAGGCCATCTCACCTCAGGATTTATATGATCGATGGTCACCGGTGAGATTCCCCCGAGATCGGATGCGCCGCATGCCACCAATGAGCCTATGGATACGAGATTCGGCGGCACCTGTATGGCAATTTCTTGGGGCAATAGGGCCCTTGCCATTGCAACCACCTTTTGCATCTCCTCTGAAGATGGGGGCCTGAGATCAGACATCAGGGTATTTGGTTTTGGGATAAAATTCTGAATGATCACTTCTTGGATATGGCCATAGCGTTCATGCAGTCTTCTTATCGCTAATAATGACTCAATTCTATCGTCCCATGTTTCGCCAATTCCGACCAATATGCCGGAAGTGAATGGAATTTTCAGCCGTCCGGCATTATCGATCGTCTCCAGCCTTATGCAAGGATCCTTTCCGGGACTGTTTCTGTGCGCATCCACTTCGCCGGTAGTCTCAAGCATCAATCCCATGCTGGCATTCAAGGGCTTCAACCTCCTCAAATCAGCATAACAAAGAGCGCCAGCATTTGTGTGTGGCAGAAGCCCAGTATCTATTGCCATTTGGCATAAGTCCATCACGTACTCAATGAAATCCGAATAACCGATATCCTGTAAAATTTCCCTAAATTCCGGAGTGTTATCAGGCTCGCCAAATGTGAACAATGCCTCGGTACAATCACTTTTAGCTCCTTTTTTTAATAAAGTCTCAACATGATCTGGCTTCATCACATTCGCTTCTGGACTATGGAAGTCACGTCGAAATCCGCAATAGCCGCATCTATTTTTACAAATGTTCGTGACTGGAACGAAAACGTTTTTGGAAAATGTGATATAAGGTGGTATGTGAATTGACATGTATATGCATGCACCCAGAAGCAATAGAAATATAAGACTCTTACGATTATGAAAGCAATAGTACCCTATAAAAGAAAAGGCGGAAAGTCCAGATTATCCCCTTTTTTAAGCCCCTCCGAAAGGGAGAAATTGGCTGAACATATGTTGGAGGATGTAGTTTCCGCTCTATCAGGATTGGAGGTATCCATCGTAAGCGATGAGGGCCTAAATGCTGTATTGAATAAAATAATTGTCAATTCGACTGAGCCGGTGCTGATCATAATGCCAGACCTGCCACTGATACGTGTCGAGCATATCCAGGATATAATAAGCTCGAAGGAAGACGTGGTCATCTCCCCTGGCAGGGGGGGCGGCACCAACATCTTATTCCTGAAATCTCCTTCTACTTTTAGGGTCGATTATCATGGAGCGAGCTTTTTAAAGCACCTGCAAATAGCCAAAGATAAGGGGCTGCTGACAAGAGTGTATGAGTCTTTCTATGCGAGTTGCGATATTGATGAAGTGGATGACTTGGCTGAATTGATAATCCATGGTCGGGGTAAAGCAGCCGAGTATTTGCGCAGTATTGGAGTGTCGCTCCAGATTATGAGTGGGCGGGTTCGTGTTAAGAGATAACGAACCGCTAGCAGCTTTTTCCGAGATACACTTTTTACGTTTGATACTGCTTGACGTCCATTAAATTCCTTTTAAATTGATTTAAATTTACACACCAAAAGAGGGCATACTAACTTCAGAAAACTAGGGCACCCACCTACCCAGCAATCCAACAGACACCACTTAATAGATGGGCGTCAACCAGTCCAAATATCTGCTTTCGTTGCCCCTAACTATCTTGAAGTACTTGTCATGCAACTCTTTCGTGATGGGTCCTATCTTTCCGTTGTTTATCAGTCGTCCATTAATACTGGTGACTGGAGTTACTTCTGCACTCGTACCGCAGAAAAAGACCTCGTCGGCAATACATAGCTCTGTCCTTCCTATCAGGCGCTCTGTAACTTCGTACTTTAGATCTCCTGCCAATTTGATGATAGATGCCCTTGTTATGCCCTCCAGTATGTCTGCATAGACCGGGGGGGTGATCAACTTACCATCTCGAACCAGAAAGATGTTCTCACCACTGCCTTCGCACACGAAGTTATCCTTAGTTAGCAAAATAGCCTCACCATAGCCACCGGCAACCGCCTCTTGTTTGGCAAGAACGCTGTTCACATAGGCGCCTATTATCTTGCCCCTCGGAGGCAACATGCCATCCGTGATTCGACGCCATGAACTGACGCAAGCGGATATCCCATTTTCTGTATCCAGATACTTTCCAAACGGCGTTGCAAAAACGAGATATTCTGTGCCATGGCCGGCAGGATTCAATCCGACTGAGCCTGGACCAAAATATATGACTGGACGAATATACACATCTTCTCGGAAGTCATTCAGACGAATGAGCTCTATTATCTCTTTCGTCAATTCATCAGCAGTAAGACTGAGATTCAGGCGAAGCAATCTCATGTTCGTAAGCAAACGTTTCACATGATCGCCCAGTCTCACAATGAACATCTGCTTGCGTTCCTTATTGTAATAGCCACGCATCCCATCAAAAACGCCTGTGCCATATAGAAAAGCGTGAGTGGTCACATGAATATTGGCATCATTCCAATCCACGAATCTGCCATTCATCAATATCTTTGTGCTAGAGAGTTCACCCATTTACATTCCCCAAGAATAAGGGGATTAGATTAATTTATAGGTTTCTACTTGTGGATGTCTGACAAGGTTTTGCTATTCATTTAAGAAAAGAAAATGATAGTTTATAACACGGTGTTTAACTACAATTAAAAAATTACATAAAAAAAACAGGGAGATACACCTGTACTCCACAGTGATCAAGCCGGATTATAAACATTTAAAAAAAATCTTAACATAGGTTGGTATCGAAAAAACGATCGTAAATAATTTATGGAGTGCTGGCAGACGATTTAAAATGGATCGAAAATAATTTATTTTATTTATGCTCAGGTTTTATTTTTGAGTGCATCAAATAATTATATAGTAACCGCAAAATTTATTTACTACTTGTTTTACTAACCTTTTGATAAGCGGGGATGGTTCCAACATGGTTCTAACGCCGGTTTTACAGGAGCAAGTTGATAATATGGGGCCAGTGGATGTCGTTGTCGGCATTCCTACGAAGGACGTTGAAGCGACCATCATCCATACATTGAACGTAGTCGGCATGGGACTCCAAAAATGTTTTGAAGGCGCTGAGAGCTTAGTGGTAATTTCCAACGGATTTTCCAGCGATACCACGAAGGAGTTAGCCAAAATGTTCTCGCTACCTCCATCCATCAAGAAGATTGTGACCGATGATGTGGGCGGGGCTGGGAAAGGTAGTGCGGTTCGCACTACACTTGAGATCGCCATGGCGACGGAGGCTAAATGCATCGTATTGGTGGATGGTGACTTGCTAAGCATTTCACCTTCTTGGGTAGGCCACCTGGCTGAACCTATCTTGTTTGGGGCTGACCTCGTTGTTCCATTTTACACCAGAGATAAATATGATGGCGTGATCACGAACAATATCGCCTACCCTCTCATTCGCTCGGTGTTCAGGGCGAATGTCAGACAGCCCATTGGCGGCGACTTTGCTCTTTCTCGCAGGCTAGCTGAAAGACTACTTAAGCATCCGATGTTCCCACACCATTTTGGCATTGATATATTCATAACCACTATCGCTGCAGCAGAGCAAATGAAAATCCGAGAGTCTCTTTTGGGACTGAAAATACATTCTTCAGTTACAAAATACATCGACACATGCAATCATCTGAGTTCAATGTTCCAACAGGTGGTGGGCACCCAGTTTGACCTGATAGAATACTATGAAGAGAACTGGAAAAATGTTTCGCAGAATATTACAATCCAGAGACGGAGAAATGCCCTTCAATATGGACAGAAGCCAGTTCCGGTGCAAGTAGATCCGATGAAGCTGATTTTCCATTTCAAAGAGGGATTTAAAAAACATAGGGATTCGTTAGATCAGATATTGCCTAAGGATGTCTTCAAAAAAGTGCATGCATGCACTCAAAGTGATAGGTTCGACCCAGATACATGGGCGAAAACGGTATACCACATGGCAGCCGCATACAAGCGATCGGAGAAGGAGAATAAAATTCAAATTCTTGATATCCTACATAATCTCTGGCTGGGCAGATATGCCCATTTCGTGCTAGATACACGGGACATGAGCACAAGACAAGTTGAGATCATTATAAAGAAGCAGGCAGATACGTTCAAAAAGCTGATGCCTTATCTAAAAGAGATATATTGAATTGAATTGATATGATCCAGAACAAGACGGGGCTGATCTCAAATACTACTGCTGAGTTCAAAAAAGCGAGGTCTGACATCCTTGAAATTTTAGAGCATGCCTTGAGAGCTTCTCATCCTAGAATATTTCTTCAGCGAGCTTTTGAGCGTCTTGATCTAAATGCGAACAGGATTTTTGTGGTGGGATTTGGAAAGGCATCCGGACAGATGGCAGTTGAGACGGAGAACATTCTGGGCGACAGGATATGTGGAGGAGTTGTCATCACCACCTCTCCTCAAGAAACGAAAAGGATCAAAATTTTGGTTGGAGCGCATCCCATACCAGCCGAAAAGAACGTCTTTGCGACGAAAAGTTTGTTGGAGGTTGTGGACATGGCAAAATATGACGATCTTGTCATATGTTTGGTATCGGGTGGGGGGTCTGCCCTATTAACACTACCCAAACAAGGCGTATCCATCAGATCGTTGACAAAGACAAATGAGCTTCTCCTCAAGTCAGGAGCGAATATCAATGAGATAAATGCAGTGAGAAAGCACTTATCCCAGATAAAAGGCGGTCAGTTAGCAGCCAGAGCGCATCCAGCGAGGTTGACAAGCTTGATAATATCCGATGTCGTGGGTGATAGAGCAGATGTCATCGCCTCGGGTCCGACCGTGCCGGATGATTCCACCTACGCAGATGCGATTGATATACTACGAAAATATGACCTCTGGGTAAGAGTTCCACAGGATATTCGGAGAGTGCTAGAGGAGGGTTATGCAGGCAATCTGGCTGATACGCCGAAGTCAACGGATTCGGTCTTTGAGAGCGCCCATAACGAGATAATTCTAACTAGCAAGATCATGATATCTGCCGCAAAAGAAAAAGCACAGAAGTTAGGCTACTCCACGACAATCATGGAGGATGTCATAGGTGAGGCCAGATTAGAGGGGCCCAGGCATTTAAAAGAAATCCAACACGTAAAGCACCCATCATGCCTGATCAGCGGTGGAGAGTTGACCGTCCAAGTAAAAGGATCAGGCAATGGGGGACCAAACCAAGAGTTCGTTCTATCCTGTTTGAATGAAATCGCCGAGGAAAGAATCGTAATTGCTGCAGTGGATTCTGATGGAATCGATGGATTCACTGATGCCGCAGGAGCAGTAGCTGATGGTAATTCCCTCAAGCGAGCCGAAGAATTGGGCTTGGGCTCCAAAAAATTCCTAGAGAACAACGATTCATATAACTTCTTCAAAAAGATGGATGACCTGATAATGACAGGAAAAACGGGAACAAACCTCAACGATCTACGTGTCGTCCTGTGTTTCTAGAGCTGGCTCCCAATACCCCGAGTAAAATCGGATGCACATTTATGAAGCATATGCTTGCGTTTTTCATAGTTTGGCTTTTCTTGAAGCGGAGGTTGAAGCCTCACCTCAAACTTGTGCAGAGCTTTTAGCCCTCTGGCAAAGCTTCTCCCATAGGCATCAATCCGTTCGAAGTCGTCCACGGTCTTCACCCCCTCAAAGGCGTGATACCTATACAGATCGATGATGCTTTTTCTCCTCATTTCCTCCCCAAAATCAATATTGGTGTTCTCGCGCACGAGCCAGAACAACTCCTTGGTAATTTGCTCCACCATCTCTGTGAGGGCTTTATCTGATCGATGAACGTGGATATGTTCATGCAGGTCAACCTGGGAGAGGGCTCCATAACCAAATTTTTTGTATACCTCTATCAAAATCGCTACGTCCACACCATAATGGCATGGAATCGCTAGGGATTCAAAAACATCTCTTGTCATCGCAATTTCGCCGCTAAGCGGATACTTGAAATCCTCCAGTCCATCAAAGACATTGTACATTCGACACAGAATTTTCAGGATGGGTAGCATGAAGAGTCTTGTCACCCGCCCGCCGAAGATAGTCTTGCCTCTCATCTTGAACCTAGGGCGATGATAATAAGCCTTTGAGAAAAGGATGTCCTTGAAGGAGAGGATGGGGCCTACCAAGCCAGTAGCAAAGCGCTTCTTGATGTTTATAATGTCAGAGTCGAGAAAAACCAGAATGTCTCCCTGCGAACATGCTGCCCCCTTATAGAGCGCATTCCCCTTCCCATGTGTCACATTGGTCTCCAATATTTCACATATTTCTGGTAGGCTTTGATGAATGACCTTGAACTTATCAAAATCTTCAAGCGAGTCAAAGGCTGCCTCGGCTGCCACCTTCATGGTCTCGTATTCAATTTCTCCATCGAGGGTCGAGCCTTCCACCACTAAAATCTCGTCGACGAGCCCTTCATTTACCAGTTTTCCCATCTTAACGATAATTTCCCCAATGGTCTTCTTCTCCCTGAAAGATGGTAGGATGACAGATATCTTAGCCTCCCCTTTCTTACGAAGCAGATCTGGCAGTTCAAAATCAGTACAATCGAAATCGTACATCTAATCCCTCATAGAATATAATCCAACATTTTGCTCAGATCGTCGTTCAATATTATATCGGCAAATTCCTTTATATCCGTCGATGACTCGAAGGTAACTCCCACGCCAGCAGCCTTTATCATGCATTTATCATTAGAGGAGTCGCCAACTGCCACAATTTCAGCAGGAGTAATTTTCAGTTCATCACATAGTTTATGCAGGATATCTCGCTTACAGACTGAATGGATATTACAACCAGCCATACGCGGCTCTAATATATCATTGTTCAGCTTAATTCTGCCCGTGATCTCCTTTTCCCTGACTTCCAATTCGTTTGCAAATGCCCTGTCAATACCTAGTCTTTCTGCCAACCTATTAGCAGCCAGTTGGTAGCTGTCTGTGGCTATAACGGTCATCATACCTGCTTTTTTAGCAGCAACTATGACTTTTTGGACACCTGCCCTAAGCGGGATCTTATCGAATATCTCTAAGAAACGTGCAACAGACAGTCCTTTGAGAAGTTTGGCAATCTCAACGGTCTTTTCAAAATCCTGCAGATTAGATGTGATGATCTTGCGCAGATGCTCTTCAAAGTCCAGCTCTGCTGCTAAAGCGTAGATGGTCCTACCTTCAAGAAGGGTTCCATCCATATCGAGTACTATTAACTTGTAGGGGGCGTTATCACGTCCTTTTCTATATGGCATAAACATCCTTTTCTATTTTATTTTGTTTTATTTTATTTGTCCATTTCATATACCATAAAACTCCTTTTCCATTCAATATACCGTACCAAGATATTCCTTTAAATAATAAGCCCCACTCTCTAATGGTTGACATGAGGTGCATAATCAGCATAGCTGGCTCTGATAGTGGAGGCGGCGCTGGTATCCAGGCAGATCTGAAGACTTTTGCCGCATTAGACGTGCATGGAACCTGTGCAATTACTGCAATCACGGCACAAAACACATGCGGAGTGCAGAAAGTCCACGGCTTGCCCCCAGACGTCGTAGTGGACCAAATGGATTCCATAGTGAAAGATTTCAATGTGGATTATGCAAAAACTGGCATGCTCCACTCAGCTGAGATAGTAAACGCTGTAGCCCAACAGATAAGAAAACACAAGATACCTCTGGTAGTCGATCCGGTGATGACAGCAGAGGCAGGAGGATCGTTGCTTCGACGAAATGCGATTTCATCCCTAGTCGAGGAGCTATTTCCCCTAGCGACGGTTGTAACACCAAACGCCTTTGAGGCAGGTGTTATCGCTGATATGGAGGTTACCGATCGAGAGAGTGCAAAAAGAGCTGCAATCAAAATACATGATTTGGGCGCTAAGGCCGTAATAGTTACCGGCGGGCATCTTGATGGCACGGATGTGTTATATGACGGTGCATTTAAATTGATGGAGGGGGGACTGATAGACGGAGGCGCACATGGTACGGGTTGTACCTATTCTGCCGCTCTGGCGGTCTACTTAGCAAAAGCCTTCGATCTAAAAAATGCTGCAGCCAAGGCAAAGGAGTTCGTTCTGGCATCCATCAGCAGTAGGGTGGGTGTAGGTGGCGGTAGCAGTATTGTAAACCCCTTGGGATTTATCCGAGATAGTGCAGAAAGATACAGTGTGCTGAAAGATGTGCGTAATGCTGTTTCATTACTGGAAAAATGTGAGGGATTCTCAAAACTAATTCCAGAGGTTGGGAGCAATATTGGGATGGCCATCCCAGGTGCCTCTTCCGTAAACGATGTAGCTGCCGTCAGGGGGAGGATCGTACGCATGGACGGTGCAAGGGCTGCAGGAGATGTCGATTTTGGCGCTAGCAGCCATGTCGCACGGTTTATTCTTGAAGCAATGCAATTTGATGAAGAATTCAGGGGAGGCATGAACATAAAATATTCACCAGATATCCTAGCAAGGTGCAAAAAATTGGGATTCTCCGTTACTTCATTTGACAGAGGAGAGGAGCCAAAAGGCATGGAGACAATGGAGTGGGGGGCTCATACTGCGATCAAAAAATTCGGATTCGTTCCAGATGTCATCTATGACTTGGGCAGCGTGGGAAAAGAGCCGATGATAAGAGTCCTGGGATGTTCTGCCACAGATGCAGCCCAAAAAGTGATTAAAATAGCAAAACGATAAATAAGGATGAAGGATGAGAGAGAATGGGTGTTAAACCAACATACGTCAAAAGTGTCGGAAACAAACTGATAAAAATGTATCCAGATGTGTTTGTAGCGGATTTCGACGAGAACAAGAAGCACGTATATGAGCATACGGACATCAAAAGCACGGCGATCAGAAATAGGATCGCAGGATATATAACCACCCAATTAAAACCTAAGAAAGGAGGGGGGAAAAATGTTTGAAGGGATCTTTCCGGCTCTTATCACACCATTCACTAAAGATGACAAAGTGGATGAAGACGGTTTGCGCTCGAACATCAATTTTGCCATCGAGAATGGAGTGTCTGGGATAGTTCCTGCCGGATGTACCGGGGAGGCGGCCACGCTCTCGCATCAAGAGCAGAAGAAGATCATCGATGTTGCCATAGATGCATCCAGAGTTCCAGTCATCCCTGGAACCGGTTCGAATAATACGAAAGAGGCGATTGAACTCACAAAATATGCATCAGATGCCGGTGCAGATGCTGCTATGCTGATCACGCCCTACTACAATAAGCCGACCGATGCAGGCTTAATCACGCATTATAAGACGGTTGCAGAAAAATGTGACATTCCGATCATACTGTATAATGTTCCATCTAGGACGAGCAAGAACATGAGTGCGGATGTCGTGGCCGAACTTGCAAAAGTGGAGAACATCGTCGGAATCAAGGAGGCTAGCGGCGATATTAACCAGGTTTCCAAGATAATCGAGTTAACGCGTGATCTGGACTTCGTCGTGCTCTCTGGAGATGATGCATTAACGTTACCAATTATGGCGTTGGGCGGCAAGGGAGTGGTGTCAGTTGCAGCCAACATCATTCCGAGGCAAGTGAGCGACATGGTAACTGCGTTTCTGGACGGCAGGCTGGACAGAGCCAGAGAGCTGCATTACATCCTATCGCCTTTATTCCGCGCCCTTTTCCTGGAGACGAATCCGATTCCAATTAAGACTGCAATGGGCTGGCGGGGCTTAGCGGCAGGCAAACTTCGCCCCCCACTCTACACACTGAGTGAAAAGAATGCGACAAATCTAAGGAGCGTATTGGAGTCACTGGTGATATTATGATCAAAGTCGCCGTTACTGGCGCCTGCGGACGTATGGGCTCCTTGATAGCACAGAACGTTCTGCAAGAGGGGGACATGGAACTCGTGGCAGCGTTTGACGTGAGGGGCGTGGGCTCAGATATGGGAGGAGTGAAAGTTTCAGATGCAAAAGATGTCGGTGAAATGCTCACGAAAAAAAATCCAGATGTACTGGTTGACTTCACCACCGCGAGCGGAGCAGTGGAGAATGCGATATTTGCGGCCGAGCATGGCGTGAATTTGGTCATAGGTACGACTGGATTCACACCTCGGCAACAAGCCCAAATGGAAAGAGCTATCGATGAGAAGGTAGCAGCGGTCATATCTCCCAATTTTTCTGTTGGTGTGAACGTGTTTTGGAAGATGATAGGGGAAGCGGCCAAGCATCTAGAGGGCTATGATGTCGAGATCGTCGAGGCTCATCATCGGCAAAAAAAAGATGCACCCAGTGGCACTGCAACGCGTGCAGCAAAGATAATAAGCGATGCCCTGGGCGGGAAAAAAATAATATATGGGCGAGAGGGACTTTGTCCAAGAGAGGACGAAATCGGAGTCCATGCAGTTCGAGGCGGAGATATCGTGGGAGACCATCTGGTCCTGTTTGCCGGAGACGGCGAAAGGATGGAGATCATACACAGAGCGCATAGCAGGCAGGCGTTTGCTTCTGGAGTCCTCCGAGCAATAAGGTGGGTCGTCAATTCGAAGAAGGGAATACATTCGATGGAGGATGTCCTCGGGATATAGCAGACTTAATATTTACCTGGAAGGTGTGATTTAAGCATGATCAAAGCAGGAATACTCGGTGCAACCGGAGCAGTGGGCCAGCGGTTCGTCCAGTTATTGGCAGACCACCCGTGGTTTGAGTTGACATCACTGACCGCATCCGAGAGGAGCGTAGGCAAAAAATACGGCGAAGTGGCAAGGTGGCGGCTGGGTATACCACTACCCGACAGTGTAAAAGACCTGGAGGTTTTGCCGACCTCTCCGGAAGAAGTGGACGCAGACATCGTGTTCTCAGCGCTGCCAGCCTCCATTGCGAAAGAGGTGGAGCCCAAATTTGCAGAAGAAGGGTTCGTGGTAGCGAGCAATGCCAGCGCCTACAGAATGGAATGCGACGTACCCCTCATTATACCCGAGGTCAACCCGGATCATCTGGGCTTGATAGAAATACAAAGGGATAATCGCAATTGGGAGGGGTGCATAGTCAACAATCCAAACTGCACGACCATTATGATGGCAATCACGCTTGGACCTTTGATGCGCTTCGACATAGAGCGTTTGTACGTTGCAACCATGCAGGCCGTCTCTGGTGCCGGTTATGAGGGTGTGGCGTCAATGGCAATCCTCGATAACGTCATTCCTTACATAGGGGACGAAGAGGGGAAGGTGGAAAGCGAGGCCCAGAAGATCTTGGGCACATTTGACGGCTCTAAAGTGGAAAATGCGGGCTTCTCAATAAGCGCAAGTTGTCACAGGGTTCCTGTGATAGACGGGCATACCGAGGCAATATGGGCTATAATGAGAGAAGACCCAACGCCGGAGGAGGTCAGGGAAGTATTTCTGGAATTCAGATGTGATGAGGTGAAAGGGCTTCCTACCGCGCCGGAAAAATCGATCATCGTGCATGATGCAGAAGATAGACCCCAACCAAGGTTGGACAGAGATGCAGGTAATGGCATGAGCGTTTCGGTCGGCAGGATCAGAGAGGGCATAAGGTATATCGCCATGGGGCACAACACGATCCGGGGAGCTGCAGGCGCATCTGTGCTGAATGCAGAGCTCCTCGCGAAGAAGAAGATGATTTAATTAGCCTATTCTTGACGAACCTCTTGGCGGATGATGTATCCGAGGGCGCCCCTCAGAACTATGATCGTGCCCACTATGGTCAGCTCCTCGATGGTTCTGGCGACGACGGTCCTTATGATTTCGGCTCCGAGCATGTAATCCAACGATAACATCAGATAGCTTGCTAATTCATTGCTAAACGATGGACAGCCTCTGATCAGCTTCAGCGTGCAGACTACGACCCCCCAGCAGATTACGATAATTCCCAACAGCTCCAGTATAAATGCGATTGTAAGAAAGGCTGGAGCGGCAAGATCGTAAAACACCATACTATCCTCCATCTCTTTTTGTTAGGAGACGATATTTAAGTTTATTTATGCTTCGGCTGGGATAAAGTTAGTTTTTCAGCCGACTTCATTCACTGAGTTTTAATTCCTAGGTCAACTTTCTGATGAAAAATTTTTACTGTCTAAAAAGAGCCTATAAAATTCCGCTTTTGACCCTGATTAGTACTGTTAAAAGAATATTTATTGCGATTAATAGTTGTTAAGCGTAATTGCTCGGCGGCGCTTTAAAAAAGAAACTTTTATGATTTATTTAAATAACTAAGCTAACATGAAAAACAATCTTGATTTAAAAAGAAAAATTCTTGGGCTCTTATGCTTATTGTGGGCTATTGGACTCCCATTTTTAATGGGAGTCAAATCAGATGGATTATACTGGGGCACAATCCTATTTTTCACTAGGACTATATTTTATTATTTACTTCCTCCTTACATGATCTGGCTCTTACCCACTCTTTTTACAGGAATATACCAGATTTTTGCAAGGCAAGAAAAAAGTTTGGATAAAGCTATTTTATATGGTGGTTTAATTTTGACTATTATCGCTTCATTTATTTTCTTCCTCACGCCTTATAATCCGTCCACACCTCATGAATACACTGCACTGGTAATAGTTGTTGGCGCAGGTTTGTTAATATTATTAAATGCTCTTTGGAATTTTAAGGTAGAGAGAAAATGGCTTTTAAATGCCAGAATAATCGCGATTATTTTAATAACCATTTTTCTGTTCACATTATTTTATTCTGCAGTTTATGGGAGGCCATTTGTGGATTTTTTTAGGTCTTTATTAGGTTACCTTCCTTAATCTTAAAGCAATCAAAAAAATCGTGGCTGTTTCCACATGCCTTTATAGGCAATTTCTATTCGTGGACTAACTAATAAGCTTTCAAGTTGGTGAATATTAAGATTTTTAAGCGATAATAGTTAAAAATAAAAACAACGCGCCGCTTCGCAACTCAAAATTTCTTTCAGAAATTTTGCCACGCCCTGCGGGCTTTCACTTCGTTCAGGACGCCTAACAGCAATTAACAGGGAAATTCCTGCGAAATTTCCTCAAATTCGCCGAGGGCGAACTCCTGTTAATCGCGATGTTATATGACATTTCGTTCCTTCACCACTGGAAAAAGAGGTCTTATAAATCATCAATGTTAGTGATGTTATGATGAAATATAAAAAAGAACAGAACTTTTGGGGAATAGTTGATGAAACAAAAAGAAGACTTCTCTCTCGCTTAAGGATAGAAACATCACTAATTGATTATCTTAATTATGATGAGTATAGAATGAAATTTGAAAGTATTCCAGATTCTCTCATAGAAGAATGGGCTATATTAAAAGAAGAATATAAAGATACACCTGCGGCAGATTTTAATAGAATCAAGGGTTTTCTTTATGAAGCTCTTTTTTACTATGCTTGCATGAAGGCACAAACTGTTTTTCTCGACGCAGAATTATGTGAATTTGGGGGAGCTAAATTTGAAGAACCTCCGCCTTGGTTTGAGTGTATTCCATTGTACGATATTATTCCCAATTTACATTACATTTGGGAAAAGAATGAGAAAAAGCGAAAAGCCCCCCAAACAAAGGTTGATTTCTTGGTAATCTATGTATATGATAAGGGACCATTGCCACCGGCCCTTATTGAAGTGAAATCTAGTAAAGAACTAATAAAGTATAACAGAGAGGAGCTAAATTGGCAAATTATAGCAGCGATGAGGCTTGGTTTTATCTTTCAAGTAGCTTATCCTGACCCAAACATAAAATCAACATATCCAAGGTCATTAAGGGAATGGGAGATAAAAACACCTTGTTCTAGGTGCGAAGGATTAAGCGATGATTTCAGAAAATGCAGTAAATGCGGGGAGGATATATTTCCTTTTACTATAGTAGATACACACTATACATTAAGGGAGTTGATAGGAAGGTTAGGAAAAAACTATAATGTTAGATTTTAAAATGATAAATCAGATAAAAGTACAATCAATAAACAAAAACAATTATGTAAGGGATATGAGTTTAAACATAAGATTATTAAATGGCGGCTTTGGGGCGGATGCTTCGGCTCCCTTGACCACATTGCACTCTAATTCCACTTCGTTCCGTTCGGGGCGCATTATAACAGTTAAGCGATTCGTTCCTCCTTTGGGTTACTTAATAATATAAAGAAAAAAGATTTTCCAAAACGCTTTTATATGGCAGGTTAATTAAAAGGATGATAAATAATATGCCTGAAGAAGACCAGGAATGCTGCCCTGAATTCGATCCTGAAAGATGGGACAAAAAAATGTTCAGTTGGAAAAACAAGCTCTTTATAAAAGAGTCCATCCCTACGTTATTCCATATTCCTTTCCCCCCGATGATAGGGAAAAAAATAACAAAAATGTGGAAAATGGCAGAGGAATCAAATACGGCTCCGCTCAAAAAAGAGGATGCTTTGATATTATTTGCCGATCCGAGTCCTTTCAAATCGGAATTGTATTTGTCTGTTACAGGAACCGTCCCAGATGCAAACAATGTAACGATTTCCGGAACATTTTTAAGCAGAGTTTTTGAGGGTCCCTATAACGCAATTCCGAAATACATAAAACAAATGGACGAATATCTGGCAGTCAAAGGAAAAAAAGCTGAAAAATATTATGTCCACTATGCTTACTGTCCGAAATGTGCAAAAGAAAGCGGACATAACTACCTTATTCTTTTTGCAGAAGTTTAAATCCCCCGTATCCAATTGATGATTATGTCACCAATACCCGTCCTGATCTTATTAATCGTGATAGGGTTACCTGCTCTCGTATTATGGCATTCAAAAAATACAAAATATCAGTGCCCGAAATGTAAGGAAAAATTCAAGATATCTTTCTTTACTGATCTTATCAGTCCTCACTGGATAACCTTTACAGGCGGATACAAATATCTTGAGTGTCCAAATTGTAAAATTCGTATAAAGGCAAAAGAAATAAAATAAATAATAATGGTGGTGGGGTAGAAAATGATGATAGAAATTTTACTTGCAATTATCTTGATTCTTTTAGTTTTACTGATTTTCTTGACCTTGAAAAGCAAAAAAGTTGAACCGAAGGATATTGAGGCTGCCGTCTCAGGCACTTGGATAAAACTGGGTTTAGATGAAAAAATAGGCGCAGTGGAAAGCCATGCAAAGGACATCAGAGACAGTTATAAATCCTTTGAGCAAATGCTTCGGGTGCCCACAGAAAGATCATCTTTCGGAGAGCTCTCCCTGGAGACGATGCTTTCAGACCAGCTTCCCCCGGACATGTACGGCATAAGAAAGCGAACCCTTGACGGGAAGACTCCAGACGCATACATAAGGTCAACGGTTGGGATCATCTGCATAGACTCCAAGTTTCCTTTGTATAACTTTGGAAAGATGTTGGATGCAGAGGATGTCAAAGAAAAGGAGGCTTTCAAAAAACAATTTATAAGGGATACACAAGGTCATCTCGACAAGATAGCCTGCGATTATGTGTGCCCGGAAAAAGGTTCTGCAGAGTTTGCTTTTGCCTACATACCCTCTGAGGGAATCTACTATTTCCTGGTAAATGAGGCGTTTGATATGCTGCGGGAGTATACCAAGAGAGGTGTTCAGGTGGTATCGCCGCTGACTCTTTCCCATAAAATCGAACTCATAAAGGCCGGCGTTCATGCAAAGAAACTTTCAGAAGATGCAGAAAAAGTGAGAGATAATCTCCTCAGGCTATCGCAGCGGTTCGGAGAGGTCGATGAGGTGTGGCGCATTTTTTACAGAACTCACTTTAAAAATTTGGAAACCAAGGCAGAAGAATTGGATTATGCCTATAACAAACTAAGAGATGAGTTTGAAAGAGTCTCGAAGATGGGTGAGGAAGATTAAGTTAGGTAGTTTTGGAAATATGAAAGATGGCAGAAGATATAAAAAAGGAAATCTAATGATAAGAAGGTTATAAGACAAGTCTTATCTGGCTGTGAGGGGGCGAGGAATTTAGGTATCGTGCCGAGGGCACGAATCCAGATAAGTTTTTTTAGACCGCATTTTGAGAGGGTTTTTATTAGACGATCTTAGGGACATATTTTATTCTTAATCTAACTTTTCTATTTTGCGAAATAGCTTCAGACTTCAGATATTCTATCATTTTATCTATATAAATAAGAACTTCTGGTTGACCTGCTTTTTCTCTATATTCAAAATATTTGAAATTATGATATTTAACAATGCTAGAATCAATTTTTCCCCCAATATTTGGAGGATATATCAAAGTCACTTCAATTGCATTAGGTCGTCTTAAATAATTTTCTAAGGTAATAAAATAACGCGGTGAATATTTTTTCCATTGTTTTATAGTCTTCTCTTGTTCAATTGAATCCCATTTATCACGTCTTAACGGTTGCAAATATTCAGGTGGAATATCGACAACATCTTTCATTACATAAACAGTTTTCGGACTTTCTTCAGAAATACTTCTAAGAAATGCTTCTCTCTTCTCAAAAAGTTCCTGATCTTCAACATCAAAAAGATCCTCTATTTTGAAATCGCCATCAATAACAATTCCAGCAGGTCTTGCAAGACCCGTAAGTCTAGAAGCCATGTTCAAAATGTGTCCTGTGTAATCTAAAATACGGTCATTGGATTTAAGACAACAAGCAGTTCCACGAGAAATTCCTATGCCAATTCTGCTAGGTACATCAAAGTTAATCATAGGATCGTCAGCACAAATATGTGCAAATTCTTCATAACATCTTAGACAAGATTTTATGGTATCGGAGGCCACTTCTTTAAGTGTTGTTTCTTTATAAGGGATTGTAATTAGCAAACCATCACCTGTGGACTTGTAGAATGATGCCGTATTAAAATAATCATCAATAAGTCGCTTATAAACTCTCTTGATATACATTGCAGTATCAGGAGACTCATGTCTTTTACTAAATGCAGAAAATCCCCTTATATCCACAAATACAACTATTATGAATTCTGAGTGACCTTCTGCTGTGTCTAAATATTCTCTAAATTGGCGATGCATTTTAACGTCCTATTTATGATAATTGTTAATACAGTATTTAAATCATATTATGATGTCGTCTAACTAATCATATGCAAATCCCTCAAAAAGATTCTTATTTTATCTTACTACCCAATCATTTTTTTTATCTTACTACCCAATCATCTCCTAACTCGCCAGAATTTTTATCTTCGGAATATTTCACCTGATCAAGAATGAGATTAGAAATTTATAAAGGTCGAAGACGGAGCCGATCATTTTTCTGAAGATTTTTCCAGCGATTTTCTGATCTTAACCAACTCATCAAGAATTTTCGAGTTGATGTCCTCTTCTTCATAAGTTTCTACTGCCACTGGTTTTTTGCCTCTGACAAACCCCATTATCAGCTCTCTTAATTCCTCAAACTGCTCCACACCCTCTATCTTTATCTCAGCCGTCCCACCGGATGGAGCAGAATAGCCGGCGGTTTGGATTTTGAGGGATGCTATCCTAAGCATTCTTGATATGGGACCCTGAGCGATGTCGATATTGGTTATCCTGTTATAAGGCACAATCCCGGTATTTTTGAACCATACCCCTCTTCTCCAAACCATTTCATTTTCGGTAAGTTTGTAAAGCATCGTATCGTAGTATTTTGGGATCCAATAGGCTACGAAAATCAAAAGAGCCAGAAGAGGCACTAAAACGAAAAAAGTAACTAAAAATGGAGCCGTCCTCCCTGCAAAGTAAACCACTGGGATGCACCAGGGTAAAATACCGAAAAGGGTTCCGAGCATCAAATAAATGTAATAAAGACTTTTAAATTGCTGGGCTGGCCTAAATTCTTCACCGACCTTTGTGTTAAGGACTGCCTGCATGGTCTCACTTTTAGTTTCGTATTTATTAATTCAGTCTATACTTATCTTTTATGTTTTAAATAATCATTACCCCATCATTTTAGCCAAGTATAAAAGCGTAAAAACTGGATGTGATAAGGGTTTAAAAGCTTTATGGTAGATGTTGAACAATATAATTTATAATAGATTCAAAGAAGGAGAAGTTAAGATGTTGAGTACAAATTTGAAACACCTCGAAACAGAACAAGATATCAAAGAAGTCCTGGAAAACAATGAAAACGTCATGATTTGTTGTGGGAGAATGGGGGCGATGTGCACTCCTGTTTACCGTATCATGGAGGAGTTGGAGAAAGTGTACACCCATGTTGCATTCCGCGATCTGGATTTTGACATAACAGCTGCAGTTTTTATTAAAAAATTGCCTGAGTGTAAATCTTTCATGGGATTGCCATTCACCATATACTTCAAGAATGGTAGAGTTGTGGCTGCCACGGCCAGCATTCAAACTAAGGTCAATGTGACTAGAATGTTGGATAAGGTGTTCGGCAATGCATTTTGACTGGATTGTAATTGTCGCTTAAGTTAAGAATAGTGTGAAGCAGGTGCAAGTTTTTATTCAAAGAAATCATCGATTATTTTTTTGGCATCGTCAAGCGTTTTATATTCCGCATTTGTTACACCAGGAGAACCTGCAATCATGGCAGAAAGCCTTTTTCTATCTTGGGGGCGGTACAAACAAAGAACTCTTTTTTGATTTTCCACGGCTCTCCCGATTTCATAACCCACCCCTAAAGAGGGCGTAGTAACTTCAGCAACCACAACATTGGATTGTAGAAACCACTCAAGGTCCCGCTTATGGATATAATCGTCTTCGACGCCATCCTCACCTAAAAGTGCAAGATTTTTATCTCCCACATGTTCTGTAAGAACTTCGCCATATTTTTTTAGATGTTCAATTATCTGAAGATATAGCTCCGCATCCTCTCGCCCCCCTCTAATTGAACCTGCAAAATAAATCTTCATAGCATGATATAGAAAAAGGCTTTACTTAAAAAAACTTGCCCTGATTGATAGTGCATTTAAACCCGATTAAAAGCACTTTTTCCTTTCTATTATTTGGAGTTAAAACCGCACTATAGAATTTTTTTTTCAATTAATTTCTATTGTATTGACTTGATCTGATCAGGTTTCAATTTAATTCCCATCAATCTAATCATATTTCATTGATTGTTTTGAGCGTATTCGCATAATTGGAAGCCATTTAGACACTCGGTTCTGATAGGATTCATAATCTTTACCAAGTATTTTTACTAGGTCGTTTTCTTCATATGTTGCCATCTTATCATATATGATAAAGAACGCCATCCAAATTCCGAGTGAGATTAATGAAGGGCTTAGGAAAAAGAAACCCAGACAAAACAGTAGTGTTCCGAGATACATGGGATGTCGAACCCACGCATAAACACCCGAATCGAGGAGTTGCTGGTTATCCTTTGTTCCACCCAAAACTACATTATGTGATTTTGATATAAGGTATAAGCTCAAACCCAAAAAAACACTTGCTGGAAGTATTAGCATGGGTAACGAAATTAATCCAACTAAAACTGTGGAATATCCGAAGGTAAAGAAACTTATGGTATCTGTTCCCCATACGACAAAAAACAAAATTATCATTATTAATTGAATTTTATCGCAAAGTGGGTGTTCAGAGCCTAAACCATTTGAAATTGAAATCACCACCTTTCAAATCGATTGATGACAACTTAAGTCACTTTATGTTTATGGGTTACGTACTTTTGTGTTTATATACTTTTTTTTATGACTCGCCCATGCTCATTTTTTCATTTTCAAGGCAAGAGATTTTAAAATCTCGTTTATCTGATGAATGTGAGGATGATCGAAATCATCGCTTCTCTCCTGATTTTGGCATTCCTACCCATCGTGGTGTTGTGTTCATGTATTCTCTGTATGCGTTCCCATACTTCTGGAGACAAAAGCTTTCTTCAGAATTTACGAGAATATGTGACAGGATTAAGAATGCAATCGCCAATAGCAGAAATATCCAAGAAACACATGCTATGCCTGTGCCGACGAATATCAAGAACATGCTGAGATACATAGGGTTTCTTGAAATTCTGTAAGCCCCTTTAATGACCAACTCGTCTACAGGGGTGCTAAAAAAATTGAATGCTGCTATGGTCCCGATAATCACGCCCAGCAAATAAATGGTTAACCCAACGTAGAACCAGGCTGTGCCCGGTTTAAGCGGCAAGAAGACGCTGTAAATAATTGGAATAAAAAAGGTAACGTTTATGATAAACGAGAGTTTTTTCTGAGGCTTAGTAAGGCCTATGTCAGGTTGAAGGGCTTTTTTAATGACATTCTCATCGATTATCCGCCTTGAAGACAACATATAAGGCAACACATTGTAAGATATTGCATAAAGCATTAAAATCCAAGCGTTCCATAAACCAATTTCAAAGACAGGTATGAGCGACATTCTTATCTTGTCCCTCTACAATTTCTTAGCCTTTACGTTATGTCGGAGCGCTCGTATGATGCCGAGCAAGAAGTTTGCTCTTGGAACCTTTTGCATATAGCTTTTATAAACATCACCAAATTTCTCAATCCCGGATTCGTCTCCTTCTACTATCCCTAAATAGAAAATAATCATAACTGGAATGCCAATGAACGTCACTAACCAATTTTGGGCAATAAGAATTAGTGCAAGACCAAGGAATATCCCGCCTAAAAATTGGGGATGTCGAACGATGGCATAGATTCCACTATCGACAAAAACCGTTGTCTTAACAAAACTTTGGCCTTTCTGCACTCCGCCCTTTCTGCGAAGTTCAAAGATGGGCAACTAACCAAAAATAGCTGATATGAATAGAATTATCCAGCCGATATTTCTGATAACTTCTGTGCCAGCTTGGTTATACAGAAAAAAAGTCAAAATAATTTGAGAGATTATTAAAACAGTTAAAATAATGTGTGAAAGGGTGTGTAAAAGACTCATTTTACGGCTCTGTAGAAAACCTTCCCTCTCAAATCTAGCTTAATGCAAACTCTTATAAAAAGTAAGTATCCCCTAAGTGATAGCAGAAGACCAACAACAGGGGATGGATGTAAGTGTCTACGATAGGTATATTAAGTTTATTGTATTGATACGGCTTGGCAATAACAGGGAACTCAAGGGCTCCCATGTACTCGAACAAGTA